>DAIMZU010000562.1:0-2696 GCA_036733845.1 Ramlibacter sp. | reverse complement strand
GGCACGTGCGTGGCGCACACCGGCTTGCACTTGCCGCAGCGCAGGCAGTCCTTGACGCTGCCGGCGATGGCACCGATGTCCGACTGCTGCATGATGAGCGACTCGTGGCCCATCAGCCCGAAACCGGGCGTATAGGCGTTGGTCAGGTCGGCATGCAGCGCCTGCGCCGCGGCGGGCTGCGGGTCGGTGCTGCGCAGCAGCTTGCCCGCGTTGAAGCGGCCTTCCGGATCCACCCGGCGCTTGTAGTCGGCAAAGGGGGCCAGCTCTTCATCGGTGAGGAATTCGAGCTTGGTGATGCCGATGCCGTGCTCCCCCGAGATCACGCCCCCGAGCGAGCGGGCCAGCACCATGATGCGCTTGACCGCCTCGTGCGCCGTCTGCAGCATCTCGTAGTCGTCGCTGTTGACGGGGATGTTGGTGTGCACGTTGCCGTCGCCGGCGTGCATGTGCAGGGCCACCCACACGCGGCCCTTGAGCACGCGGCGATGGATGGCGGACACCTCCGCCAGCAGCGGCTGGAAAGCCGAGCCCCCGAAAATCTGCTGCAAGGGCGCGCGCAGCTGGGTCTTCCAGCTGGCACGCAGGCTGTGGTCCTGAAACTGCGCAAACAGCGCATCGACGCCATCGAGCCACTGCTGCCAGGTCCCGCGCACTTCGGCGATCAGCGACAGCGCCTGCGCGACACGGTCCTCGAGCAGTTCGGCCGAGGGGATTTCGCTGGCATCGTCGCCCTTGCCGAGCGGTAACTGACCGCGCTCGAAGAACGCCCGCAACTCGTCGGCCAGGCGCAGCTTGTTGCGCAGGCTCAGCTCGATGTTGATGCGCTCGATGCCTTCGGTGTACTCAGCCATCCGCGGCAGCGGGATGACGACGTCTTCGTTGATCTTGAAGGCGTTGGTGTGCCGGCTGATGGCGGCGGTGCGCTTGCGGTCGAGCCAGAACTTCTTGCGCGCCTCGGGGCTGATGGCGACGAAGCCCTCGCCGCTGCGCGAGTTGGCCAGGCGGATCACCTCGGAGGTGGCGCGCGCGACCGCATCGGCGTCGTCGCCCGCGACGTCGCCGACCAGCACCATCTTGGGCAGCACGGCCCGCTTGCTCTTGGTCGCGTAGCCCACGGCCTTGAGGTAGCGGTCATCCAGGTGCTCCAGGCCCGCGAGCACGCAGCCGCTGCGGCGCTGCTCGGCGAACATGAAGTCCTTGATCTCGACGATGCTGGGGACCGCATCGCGCGCATTGCCGAAGAATTCGAGGCAGACCGTGCGGGTATGCGCCGGCATGCGGTGGACCACCCAGCGGGCGCTGGTGATCAGGCCGTCGCAGCCTTCCTTCTGGATGCCCGGCAGGCCCGACAGGAACTTGTCGGTGACGTCCTTGCCCAGGCCCTCCTTGCGGAAAGCGCTGCCGGGGATGACCAGGCGCTCGGTGCGCGCGGGACGGCTCCAGTCGATGCGCCGGGCGTCGCCGGGGAACCAGCGCAGCTCGAAGGTGGCGACCTCCGCATCGTGGATCTTGCCGAGGTTGTGGTCCAGGCGGTGCACTTCGAGCCACTCGGCCTGGGGCGTGACCATGCGCCAGGACACGAGGTTGTCCAGCGCCGTGCCCCACAGCACCGCCTTCTTGCCGCCCGCGTTCATGGCGATGTTGCCGCCGATGCAGGAGGCCTCGGCCGACGTGGGGTCCACCGCGAACACGAACCCGCCACGCTCGGCGGCGTCGGCCACGCGCTGGGTGACCACGCCGGCTTCGGTCCAGACGGTGGCCACGGGATCGACGTGGCCGGCGATGGCCACGTGTTCGACCTCGGTCATGGCCTCGAGCTTCTCGGTGTTGATGACCGCGCTCTTCCA
This sequence comes from Ramlibacter sp., assembly GCA_036733845.1. Taxonomy (GTDB): domain Bacteria; phylum Pseudomonadota; class Gammaproteobacteria; order Burkholderiales; family Burkholderiaceae_C; genus Ramlibacter. The sequence goes on along the minus strand of DAIMZU010000562.1, from coordinate 849 downwards.
GGTCAGCGGGATCGCGCCGCCGGTGTAGCCGGTGCCGCCGCCGCGCGGAATGATGGTCAGGCCCAGCTCGATGCAGCCACGCACCAGACCGGCCATCTCGGCCTCGGTGTCCGGCGTGAGGACCACGAAGGGATACTCGACCCGCCAGTCGGTCGCGTCCGTGACATGGGAGACCCGCGACAGCCCGTCGAACTTGATATTGTCCCGGGCAGTGAGCCGCCCCAGCACGCGCTGCGCGCGCCGGCGCATGTCGGCGACTTCGACGAACGAGGCATCGAAGGCGTCGACCGCGCGTGATGCTGCCGCCAGGAGCTCGCCCACCAGGGCGTCGCGGGCGGCATCGTGCTCGGGCGTGCGCCGCTTGCCGACTTCGGCCAGGCGGTGGCGCAGGGCTTCGACCAGCAGGCGGCGGCGCTTGGGGTTGTCCAGCAGGTCGTCCTGCAGGTACGGGTTGCGTTGAACCACCCAGATGTCGCCCAGGACCTCATACAGCATGCGCGCCGAGCGGCCGGTGTGGCGCTCCTGTCGCAACTGGGACAGCACCTCCCAGGCTCGGGCGCCGAGCAGGCGGATGACGATCTCGCGGTCGGAGAACGAGGTGTAGTTGTACGGAATCTCGCGCAGGCGCGGCGCCTGCGCGTCATCGGCGGCCAATAGGTGCTGGAGGGTGGTGGGTGCGTTCATCGCGGGCAATCAGTCAGCCGAAAGAATGCACGCACGGCTGAAGCGGGATGTTACCGCAGCGCAGCAGACCCTGCCCCGCCAAAGGAAAACCCGATAGGCGCCGCATCGGCCCCGGCACACAATGGAGCTGTCACATACCGGCCGTACGCTTGCGGCTTCAGACAC
>DAIMZU010000561.1:0-2698 GCA_036733845.1 Ramlibacter sp. | reverse complement strand
ATCCTGCAGCACGTCCACAGCAACTACGAGATCGACCTGTTCGACGCGCTCATCACCGCCGCCGCGCGCGAGACCGACACCAGCGACCTGGGCAACCCCTCGCTGCGCGTCATCGCCGACCACATCCGCGCCACCGCCTTTCTCGTGGCCGATGGTGTCATCCCGTCCAACGAGGGTCGCGGCTATGTGCAGCGGCGCATCATCCGGCGCGCGATCCGCCATGGGTACAAGCTGGGCCGCACGAAGCCGTTCTTCCACCGACTGGTGCCCGACCTGGTCGCGCAGATGGGCGGGGCCTACCCGAACCTTGCCGCGTCGGCCCAGCGGGTGATGGACGTCCTCAAGGCCGAGGAAGAGCGGTTCTACGAAACACTTGCCAACGGCATGGAAATCCTCGAGGCGGCGCTTGCCGGCGGCCAGAAGGTCCTGCCGGGGGACGTGGCCTTCAAGCTGCACGACACCTACGGCTTCCCGCTGGACCTGTCGGCCGACGTCTGCCGCGAACGTGGCGTCGGCGTGGACGAGGCCGGCTTCCATGCCGCCATGGACCGCCAGAAGGCCGCCGGCCGTGCCGCCGGCAAGTTCCGCATGGACCGCGTCCTCGACTACGCGGGCGCGATCAACCGCTTCGTCGGTTACGACAAGCTGGAGGAGTCGGCCAAGGTCACCGCGGTCTACGTCGATGGGACGGCGGTGGCCGAGTTGCGCGCTGGCCAGGAGGGCATCGTGGTGCTCGATGCCACGCCCTTCTACGCCGAGAGCGGCGGACAGGTCGGTGATTCCGGGGCCATCGAGAGCGGCTCGGCCCTTTTCGTCGTCGAGGACACCCAGAAGATCCGCGCGGATGTCTTCGGCCATCACGGCCGCCTGTCGCAGGGCACCCTCGCCGTGGGCGACCATGTGGCCGCCAAGGTCGACATGAAACGTCGCGCCGCCACCATGCGCAACCACAGCGTCACGCACCTGATGCACAAGGCGCTGCGCGAGGTGCTGGGCGACCATGTGCAGCAAAAGGGCTCGCTGGTCGATGCCGACAAGACCCGCTTCGACTTCACCCACAACGCGCCTGTCACGCCGGCGCAGATCCGCGAGATCGAGGCGCGCGTCAACGCCGAGATCCTCGACAACCATCCGACGCAGGCCCGCGTGATGGACATCGACGCGGCCAAGGCGACCGGCGCGATGATGCTGTTCGGCGAGAAGTACGGCGAGACGGTGCGGGTGCTGGACATCGGCACCAGCCGCGAACTGTGCGGCGGCACCCATGTGCAGCGCACCGGCGACATCGGCCTGTTCAAGGTCGTCAGCGAAGGTGGGGTGGCCGCCGGCGTGCGGCGTATCGAGGCCGTGGCCGGCGTGAACGCGCTGGCCTATCTGCAGCAGGTCGAGGCCACCGTGCAGTCGGCCGCCTCGGCACTGAAGGCGCCCGCGTCCGAGCTGCAGGGCAGGATCGGGCAGGTGCTCGAGCAGGTCCGCAGCCTCGAGAAGGAAGTCGCTGCGCTCAAGGGCAAGCTGGCCTCCAGCCAGGGCGACGAGCTCGCCGGGCAGGCGGTCGACGTCAAGGGCATCCGCGTGCTGGCGGCGACGCTCGCCGGCGCCGACGCGAAGACCCTGCGCGACACGCTGGACAAGCTCAAGGACAAGCTCAAGACGGCAGCCATCGTGCTGGCCGCCGTCGACGGCGGCCGGGTGCAACTGGCCGCCGGCGTGACGGCCGACAGCGTCGGTCGCATCAAGGCCGGTGATCTGGTGAATTTCGTCGCGCAGCAGGTCGGCGGCAAGGGCGGCGGCAAGGCCGACATGGCGATGGCCGGGGGGACGGACGCGAGCAGGCTGCCGCAGGCGCTGCAATCGGTAGCGGGCTGGGTGGCCGAGCGGGCCTGAGGACGAAACCCTCGGCTCAATCCGGCCGCCCCGTTCTGGCGAGGGACAGTTTTTACTACGCAGGGCACCCCCCGATCGGGCTGAGCCTGACGAAGCCTGCCTCGCGCCCTGGCCCTTTGTCAGGCTCAGGTCGAGCGGTGCGAGTCGACTTTCTCGAACACCACGTCCCACACCCCGTGCCCGAGCCTCAGGCCACGGTTCTCGAACTTCGTCAGCGGGCGATAGTGCGGCTTGGGCGCGAAACCCTCGGCGGTGTTGCGCAGCAGCGGCTCGGCGGACAGCACCTGCAGCATCTGCTGCGCATAAGGCTCCCAGTCGGTTGCGCAGTGGATGTAGCCCCCGGGTTCCAGCCGGGTTGCCAGCCGGGACACCAGCAGCGGCTGGACCAGGCGGCGCTTGTTGTGCCGCAGCTTGTGCCAGGGATCGGGAAAGAAGATGTGGATGCCGGCCAGCGAGGCTTCGGGCACCATGCGGTCCACCACCTCCACCGCGTCGTGCGCGACGATTCGGATGTTTTCCAGCCCCTGGTCCCCGATACGTTTGAGCAGGGCGCCGACGCCGGGTTCGTGGACTTCGCAGCACAGGAAATTCGTGCCAGGCATCAGCGTGGCGATGTGCGCGGTCGCCTCGCCCATGCCGAAGCCGATCTCCAGCACGGTGGGTGCCGTCCGGCCGAAGGCGCCGGTGAAGTCCAGCGGCTGGCCGGTGTAGGGCAGCAGAAACCGGGGGCCAAGGGCCTCGAAGGCACGGGCCTGGCCGGTGGTGGTGCGGCCGGCGCGGCGCACGAAGCTGCGTATGGTGCGGGGGTGGGCGA
>DAIMZU010000560.1:0-2704 GCA_036733845.1 Ramlibacter sp. | reverse complement strand
ACCGCGAGCGCAAGCTGCTCAAGAAGATCGAGCAGTCGATCGCCCGCATCGACGCCGGCGACTACGGCTACTGCGACGAAACCGGCGAGCCCATCGGCGTCGGGCGGCTGCTGGCACGACCGACGGCGACGCTGTCGCTCGAGGCGCAGCAGCGCCGCGAGCTCAAGCAGAAGATGTTCGGCGACTGACATGATCACCCTGCGGGCGGCGGCATGAGCAACGGCAAGCCGGACGACGGCGGCGGCCTGCTGGCCAAGGTCGTCCGCATGGTTCGCAATCCGTCCAGCAGCTGGACCGAGAGCGATCCGCCCGCGAGCGGCTCCGACAGCAGCTACTCCAAGCAGATGCTCAAGGAGATGATCGAGCGCCGGCGGCGCAACGACTTCGTGCGCAAGCGCGAGTTCGACATGCTGCGCAAGCTGCGCCGCAACGAGATCATGGCCGGCAACGACCCCGCCGCCCGGCCATCCTTCTTCCAGAGTTCCCTGCCTTCCCGTCCGGACGACCGCGCCAGCACGCTCAAGAAGATCGACGAGATCGAAGCTCAGATGTCGCAGCAGTGGTGGAAGTCGCGGGAAGGCAGCCTGTCTCCCAGCAGCGGATCCACGCCCTTCAGTGAGCCCGCGCCCATTGGTGCGCCTGATGCCGCCGGCTCGCGCCCGGTGCTCTCGCGGACCCGGCAGGGGACGCTCGAGGAAGCCGCGCCGGCCATGCCGATGCTCAACTTCGACTTCGACGCCTCCAGTGCCCCGGCGCCTGGGCCGGGTTCGAGGACGGCGGCGCCATCGCTATCGCAGGCACCCTCTGCGCCGCCCGTGGCGGCCGCGCCGCTGGCGCACCCGATTCCCCTGAAGGGCTTCTACCAGGACCCTGACCTGGAAGACCCGGCCATCCGCTTTGCCACCGGCGACACCGAAGGGGCTGAACTCGCATTGCTCGCCCTGGTGCAGCCCGGGGGGGCGCGCCACGATGACGCCGAGACCTGGCTGGCCCTGTTCGACTTCTACCGCGCGGCGGGCCAGCAGCAGCAGTTCGACGAAAAAGCCCTGGATTTTGCGGCGCGCTTTGCCCGCTCGGCGCCGCAATGGGTGTCCTTCCGCGAGGCTGCACAAGCCGGGGCCCAGCGCACCGAGGCCACGGCGGCCCCGGCCAACCTCACCTGGAGCAGCCCGCCATCGCTTGGCGCGCAGTCGCTGGCGGCCCTGCAGGCGCTGCTTCCGCGCAGCCCGGCCCCCTGGCGCCTGTCCTGGACCCGCCTGTCCTCCATCGAGGACGGAGCCCTCGAGCCGCTCTTGCGGCTGATGGCGGAATGGTGCCGGCAGACGGCCGAACTCCACTTCATGGACGGCGCCGCCCTGGAACAGGTCCTTCGGCAGCGCACCGTCTCCGGGGACAAGGCGGTGAACCCGGCCTGGTGGCGGCTGCGCATGGAGGCTTTGCGCCTGCTGCATCGGCCCGACGAGTTCGAGATCGTCGCGCTGGACTACTGCGTCACCTACGAGGTCTCGCCGCCTTCCTGGGAACGTGCGCAGTGCCGCGTACGCGCCCTGCTGTCCGATGGCAGCACCGAAGAGGGTTTCAGCACCCTGATGCAGGAAGACCCGTTCAGCGCCTCGGCGTTCCAGGGCGCCCCGGGGGTGAGCGTCCCCGGCCCGTCCGGCGGACTGCCGCGCGGGGGCACGGTCCGCGGCGAGCTGGCGGGCGAACTCCTGGGGGACGCGCTGCCCGCCTTGCGCGCACTCGAACTGCGCCTGGGACCGGCCGAGGAAATCGAGATCTGCTGTTCCCGCCTGGTGCGCATGGACTTCACCGCCTCCGGCGGGCTCCTGAACTGGGTCGCCAGCCGGCAGGCGGAGGGGCGCCAGCTTCACTTCACCGACGTGCACCGGCTGGTGGCGTCCTTTTTCGGCGTGGTGGGCATCGGCGCCGTTGCGCGCGTCACCCTGCGGCGCGACTGAACCGCCCGCGGCGCTTTCAGGCCGGGGTGACGCAGTTCGCACCGGGCGCCGAAAATCGCCTGCGGCACAGCCGCTCGGCCTTGCAAGCCTCCTGTACGCCCTAAGCTTGGGCCGATGGAACAGTTTCACGGAACGACCGTCGTCAGCATCCGCCGCAAGAACCCCGATGGCAGCTGGCAGGTGGCGATCGGAGGTGATGGCCAGGTCACCCTGGGCAACGTCGTGGTCAAGGGCTCGGCCCGGAAGGTGCGCAGGCTTTATCACGGTCGGGTCCTGGCCGGCTTTGCCGGGGCCACGGCCGATGCGTTCACCCTGTTCGAGCGCTTCGAGGCCAAGCTCGAAAAACACCAGGGCCACCTGGTGCGGGCGGCCATCGAGCTGACCAAGGACTGGCGGACCGACCGCGTGCTGCGCCGGCTCGAGGCCATGCTGGCAGTCGCCGACCGCGAGGCGTCGCTGATCATCACCGGCAATGGCGACGTCCTGGAGCCCGAGCACGGCATCATCGCCATCGGCTCCGGCGGTGCCTATGCGCAGGCGGCGGCCCGGGCCTTGCTGGAACACACCTCGCTGCCTGCCCGCGACATGGTCAAGAAGTCCCTCGAGATCGCCGGCGAGCTTTGCATCTACACCAACATGAACCACGTCGTCGAGGACCTGGAGCCGCCCGCCTGAGGGGGCTGTCGCTCCTGAGCCGCCCCTGCTTCCGCGCTTTGCGCTCTCTTCACGCCCCCTCCCATGTCCTC
>DAIMZU010000559.1:0-2705 GCA_036733845.1 Ramlibacter sp. | reverse complement strand
CCGATGAACAGGTCGCGCAGGTCGTAGCCGGTGTTGTCCTTGCGCAGCCCCGAGAGCCCGTCCCAAACCTCGCCGCCCGCGGTGACCACCTCGAGGCCCAGGCACAGGTCGCGTGCATTGCCGTAGCGCAGGACCTGGGTGCCCCCCGCGTTCGTCGCGAGGTTGCCGCCAATCGTGCAGCTGCCTTCGGCCGCAAGGCTCAGCGGAAAAAGGAACCCGGCGGCGCGGGCGGCCTCCTGCAGGGCCTGCAGCACGCAACCCGCCTCCACCGTGACGGTGAGGTTGGCCGCATCGATGCCGCGGACGGCGTTCAGGCGCGCGAGGCTCAGCACCACCTGCGTGCCCGAGTCGTCCGGCGTGGCGCCCACCACCAGCCCGGTATTGCCGCCCTGGGGAACGATGGACACACCAGCGTCGGCGCAGGCGCGCACCACGGCCGCTGTTTCGGCGGTGCTGCCGGGCCGCACCACGGCCAGCGCCTTGCCGCGCGAGCGCTTGCGCCAGTCGAGTTCCCAGGCGCTGAGATCGCCTTCGTGCAGCACGTTGGCCGCACCGACCAGGCCCTGCAGGCGCGTGAGCAGCGTGTCCATCATCCAGCCTTCCTGCGCAGACGGGTGCGCACATGCAGTGTGCAGGCGGCGAACAGCACGAGCGACAGCGCGACCTCGAGCAGCGCCAGCCAGGAGGAGGGGGGCGCGTCGCTGTAGGCGCGCACCACGCCCTCGGTGAAATAGGGCCACACCAGCAGGCTGACCCAGCGGTAGGTGTACATCCGGTTGCGCATCAGCCCAGCCAGGGGGATGAACAGGGGCAGCACCTTGATCGCCCACCAGCTTCCGCCGGGACGCAGCGGCGCGAGCCAGAGTTCCCAGGCGAGGCCGAGCACGATGAGCGCCAGCAGGCTTCCGACCGCCAGGCGGCGGCTGAGCGCGACGGCGGGCGGCACGGACGCCGTGGAAGGACTGGCTGGGGCAGGCACGGTGGAGGGCATGAGCGGTGGCATCATAGCGGTCGATGAAGCTCTGGCCGCTGGTGCAGGATTTGGCGAGGTTCCCCTGGCGTCCCGCCCTGGGGACGCTGCGCGAGCGCCTCGACGAGGACCGCCTGCCGCTGTCGGCGGGCAGCCTCACCTTCATCACCATCATCGCCCTGGTGCCCTTCTTCACGGTCGTGCTGGCCGTGTTCACCGCGTTTCCCGTCTTCGGCAAGTTGCAGGGTGCGCTGCAGATCTGGCTGTTCCAGAGCCTGGTGCCGGACGCCATCTCGCGGCAGGTGCTGGGCTATGTCACGCAGTTCACCGGCAAGGCGGCCCAACTCGGCCTGGTCGGCAGCGCGGTGCTGCTGGCCACCCTGCTGACGCTGGTCATGACCATCGACCGCACCCTCAACAGCATCTGGCGCGTCAAGCGCCCGAGGCCGCTGGGCCAGCAGGTGCTCATCTACTGGGCTGCCATCACCCTCGGCCCGCTCGTGATGGCCGCGTCGCTGAGCATCAGCTCATACGTGCTGTCGGTGTCGCGCGGCATGGTCGGCGGCTTGCCGCAGTTCGGGTTGCGCGTGCTCGACCTGTTCGAGCTGTTCCTGCTGGCGGCCGGTTTCGCGGCCATGTACCGTTTCGTGCCCAACACCCCCGTGCGCGCCAGGCATGCCTGGACAGGCGGGATCTTCGCTGCCCTGGGCATCGAGCTCGCCCGCAGACTGCTGGCGCTCTATATCCAGGCGGTGCCAACGTACTCGATGGTGTACGGCGCCTTCGCGACGGTGCCGATCCTGCTGATCTGGATCTATCTGGTGTGGCTGATCGTGCTGCTGGGCGCCGTTCTGGCGGCGCACCTGCCCAGCCTGACCGCCGGCCCCCACCGGCAGGCAGAGGGGCACGGCTGGCAGTTCCAGGTGGCGCTGGAGATCCTGCGTGCGCTGAACCAGGCGCGCCAGGGCGCGCGGCGCGGGCTGTCCATGGCGGAGCTCACCGAGGCGCTCCAGCTGAGCGACCTGCAGCTCGAGCCGGTCCTGGAGGCGCTGCTCACGCTGGGCTGGATCGGCCGCCTCGAGCATCCGGACGATCCTGCGGAGGCACCCTTCGTCCTGCTGGCCGACGTGCAGTCCACCGCCCTCGAGCCGCTGATGAGGCTGCTGCTGCTGCCTTCCACCGAGGCGACGCAGCGCCTGTGGCAGAGCGGCCGGCTGTCCACGCTCTACCTCAAGGACGCAGTCTGACGCAGGCTCCCCGGCAGTGGCCTCCCCAGCGGTTGTGGGCTATATTCCTTCTGACCAGCACCTGCGGTTCCGGAGTCACCCCATGAAAGTCAGCGACATCCTGCGTCTCAAGGGCAACACGCTCTACACCGTCAACCCCGACGAGCCCATGGCACGGGCGGTCGAGGTCATGGCTGAAAAGGACATCGGCTCGCTGGTCGTCATCGAGCACGGCGAACTCGCGGGCATGCTCACCTTCCGCGAAGTCATCCAGTGCATCGTGCAGAACGGCGGCACCGTCGGCAGCACCCTGGTCCGCCGCGCCATGGACGACCACCCCCTCACCTGCACTTCCGAGACCGAACTCGACGAGGTCCGCCGCATGATGCTCGATCGGCATGCGCGCTACATGCCCGTGATGGACAAGCGCATGCTCATGGGCGTCATCAGCTTCTACGACGTCGCCAAGGCGGTGGTCGACAGCCAGAACTTCGAGAACCGCATGCTCA
>DAIMZU010000558.1:0-2709 GCA_036733845.1 Ramlibacter sp. | reverse complement strand
GTTGCGCTGTCATCACTTGAGGAAATTGCATCATGAATGAAGTCTCTGCCCAGTCGAGCCGTCGCCGTCTCAGCGGTCATGCGGTCGGCATTCCGCCCCGCCACATCGATTTCGATTTCACCCCGGACTCGCCGCGCTACTTCTTCGCCAACAACGCCACCGCCACGCTGTTCTTCGCCATGCTGTCGGGGTTCTTTCCGCCCGGCGAGCGCTATTTCATGGAGTCCGTGCGCCACTTCCGCGAGCGGATCACCGATGAGCGCCTGCGCGCGGCCATTGCCGGCTTCATGGGGCAGGAGGCCATCCACGGCCGCGAGCACGACCTCTTCAACGCGATGCTGGCGGCGCGCGGCTTCGACATGGCCACGCCGGACCGGATCGTGCAGGCGGCGCTGAAGCTGCTGGGCAAGCTGCCGCCCAGCACCCGGCTCGCCGCCACCACCTTCATGGAGCACTTCACGGCGCTGCTGGCCGAGCAGTTGCTGACCGATGCGGAGTTTCGGGCCAAGGCGGATGCGGAGCTGATCACGCTCTGGCAATGGCACGCGCTGGAAGAGCTCGAGCACAAGGCCGTGGCCTATGACGTCTACGAGACCATCGGCAACAGCCAGGCCGAGCGCGTGGTCGCGGCCGTGGCGTCGCTGGCGGTGCTGCTGCCCATGCTCGGCATCACCTGGAGCTGGATGGTGTACAAGGACGGCCAGCTCGGCAACCTGAAGGACAACGTGGCCGGGCTGGCCATGCTGTTCGGTCGCCAAGGTTTCGTGACCCGCATCTTGCCACGCATGCCCGAGTTCCTGGGCAAGCGGTTTCACCCCCGGCAGCACGACACGCAGGCTCTCGAGCACACCTGGCGGGATGCGCTGTTCGGCGCGGGCGGGACACTCCATGCCCGCTACCGCAACCGCGAGGCGGCCTGACCGCCTGCCTCTGGCCGGACGACCTTCGCCCGGTCAGAGGCAGCCCCTCCGGATCTACGGTGGCGGCAAAGCGCACACTGGCATGAGCTATTTGAGCCTCATGCGTCCGGCGCATGTGTCGTGAGTATCACCAACCGCGTGACGTTGGGGAGTTACTGAACAGCGTTGGCTGCATCATCGCGGGCCCTAGCTTTGCCGGCCGCGTAATGGCCAACCGGCCCAGCCAGGTGCCGCAAGCCCAACACTAGTTGCTGAACGGCCGCGCAGCAGATTGATACGTTTCTGCCCTGCAGGCTGGTCGTTGATCAATTGAACTCGACCTGGATCGTGGATATCAGCGGCGTTGCCGATGGCGATTGGTTCTGTCTACCTGGCAGTGGTGGTGGACTGGAATTCGGGGCGGGGTAGTGGCTCGGCGTCCATTGATCATGAGGACCACGGACTTCTGCCTCGAGGCCGTCGAAGAGGGACTTGGTCCGGCATGAAACGCCAGAGGTCCTCAGTACCGCCTCCGGTAGCCAGTTCAACATCACGACCTTCGTGGTCTTGCTGCCGGGAAAGAGCATCCGCATCACTGGCCGGCGGTCTGCCTTGTTGGTGATGTGCATTGACGCTTTACTAAACGTTCGTTAAGTTTGTTGTGACTACTAAGGCCAAAGGCGGGTCAATGACACAGCCAACCCCATCGCGGACCGCTGGCCGCGACAAAATTCTTGACGCGAGCTTGCCCTTGTTCGCCGCTGCCGGGTTTCAGGGTGTTTCGATGCGTGACGTGGCGTCGGCGGTTGGCTCGACGCCGGCTGCCCTTTATTACCACTTCCCGGACAAGGAGCAGTTGTATCAAGCCCTGATAGCACGGGTGTTCAGCGGTCGGCTCCCGCCACTCATTGCACAGATGGCCGAAGTTGACGTCCCAGGACCGCGACTAGAACGCCTGATTCACGGTCTGCTCGGTATCTTCAATGCAGCCCCCGAATTGCTGCGCCTGGCGCAGTGGATCATGCTGGATACGGACCCTGACCGGACACGGCAACTGGCGGAGAACGTGTTCAGGCCGTTCCTAGATTCAGTGACATCGCTGGCGGCAGACCTGGGTGATGCCTTCGACCCGTACCGGTTGGGGGTATCGGTCATTGCGCTGGTGATGTTTCCAGCACAGAGTGCCGGCGTGATGTCACATCTTCCGGGGTTCCATCGGCCGGAGGAGGACACCGATGCGCTGGCCCGTCACATCGTTCACCTCCTGAATAGCGGCATTGCCGCGAGGAGGGCGGAGTGAGGCTACAGCACCTTGTGATGCTTGCGTCGACGATAGGATTGGTGGCCTGCGATGGAAGCGCGCCGGTCCCGTCTCCGTCGGTAGGTAGCTGGGAGTTGCCGGTTGTTCAAGTCGCCGCTGGCGCGCCGCTGGAGTATACGGCGGTCGGCTCTGTGGTAGCGGATACGCGAATCGAGGTTGCTTCACGGCTGTCCGGCTACCTGCGCGAGTTGCGCGTTCGCGAGGGTGATGTTGTGCGCCGCGGGCAGCTGTTGGCGCGAGTGGATGCGCCTGATGTCGACGGCATGATCGGCCAGACGCGGGCCTTGAAGGCCGCTGCTGAAGCAGCGGCGCGTGATGCGAATGATGATGCCGAACGCTACGCGCTGCTCTACACAAGGGGGATGGTGTCAGAGAGCGAAATGCGCAAGTTTCGCCTGAAACTGGATGCTGCGCGCGAGACTCTGAATCAGGCGCAGGCCGCGCTTGACAGTGCAGAGGCACAGCGGGGTTATGCCAGCATTACAAGCC
>DAIMZU010000557.1:0-2710 GCA_036733845.1 Ramlibacter sp. | reverse complement strand
ACCCAGGGAAGCCCCCAGGGCGCGGTTGGTGGCGAGCACCCGCCCGCCGGCCGTCACCACCAGCGTCGGCTCCGGCAGCAGGTCCAGCAGGGCCGACAGCGCCCCGAGCACCCCTTCTGCGTCGGCGAACGCGTCAGGTGGACCGGAAATATTCGCGACTTCGGCCGGAAGGCGCATCGGCGTTCTCCGTCAGGTCCAGCACCACGCGGCACTCGCCGTGTCGCTGCGCGATGGTCTTGTCCAGGGACACGCGGGCGTACCCGAGGTTCTCGGCGGCGATCACGCCGAAGACATTGGAGGTCATCATGCACATCGCGGGCCGGTCGAGGACCTTGTCGCCGAAGGGGCAGTCGCGATTGCCGAAGACGATGCGCCCGGGAGTTTCCTCGATGATGTGGAAGGTGCCCTGGATGCGGCGCTTGAGGTCGACCAGCACCTGCGCCACCTGATCGCGGCTGAGCCGGTCGACCCGCAGGGCTGCCTTGTAGCTCTCGTTGATCTGCTCGCCCACCTGCTGGCCGACGACGCTGATGAAGCCGGAGGCTTCCTCGACGCCGACGACTTCCTGCAGCGTGCCGGAGAGCTCCCGCACGAGGGTGCGCAGGAAGAGGTCCCGCTCGAGAGGGACCGTAACGTCCTGGACGGCGATGATGGAGCGCGAAGCCTGCAAGGGAAGGTCCTCCTGGGATAGCCGTGGAGTACACCGGCCACCGCGGGGGCAGTGTACGCCCGCACCCTGCTCTGCCTTGCGGCTTTTTTGTGCAGCCACGCTTTGCACCGTGCCCGAGCGGCATGAGCAGCTTGCGGAAGGAAGCATCGGTTGACATAATTCACCATCTGGTGAATCATGGCGAGCCATGTCCCATCCGAGCCCCGCACCTGAAGAACGCCTGCGCGATGCCGACCGGTCTCAGGCAACCATCCTGGCGGCCGCCCGCGACGAGTTCGCCGAGCATGGGCTGGGCGGCGCGCGCATGGAACGCATCGCAGAGCGGGCCAGCCTGAACAAGCGCCTGATCTACTACTACTTCGAGGACAAGGAGGCGCTGTTCGGCGCCGTTCTGGAGCAGGCTTACCGCGACATCCGCGGCGCCGAGCAGGCCCTCCACCTGCTCGACCTGCCGCCGGCCGACGCACTGCGCCGGCTGGTCGAGTTCACCTGGAACTACTACCTGGCCCACCCCGAGTTCCTCACCCTGCTCAACAGCGCGAACCTGCACAAGGCACGCCACCTCGTCGCCTCCACCCGCGCGCGCGAGCTGAACTCGCCCCTGGTGGAAACGCTCGGGCAGATCCTGGAGCGCGGCCGGCGCGAGGGCCAGTTCCGCGGCGGCGTCGACCCGGTCCAGCTCTACGTGAGCATCGCCGGCATGGCGTACTTCTATCTATCCAACAACCACACCCTCTCGGCGATCTTCGGGCGCGACCTGAAGAGCCCGAAGGCGCTCCACGAGCGCCTGACCCACATGAGCGACGTGATCCTCGGGTATGTCCTGAGGGACTGAGCCCCCGCCCCGCTTGCATCGCCCGGTACGCCGCCTACAATTCACCGCACAGTTAATTAACACCTGCAGGAGACGCCATGCACCCGATCCGCCGAACCTTCGCACTCACCCTGGCTGGCCTGGCCCTGGCCGCGCCGCTGTCCAGCTGGGCGCAGGCCAACTACCCGAACCGCCCCGTCCGGGTGATCGTGCCGTTCGCGGCCGGCAGCACCACCGACATCATCGCCCGCGCCATCAGCGACAAGATGAGCCAGGGCCTCGGGCAGCCAGTGGTCGTGGAGAACCGCGGCGGCGCGAGCGGCACCGTGGGGCAGGCGGCGGTGGCGCAGGCCGCTCCGGACGGCTACACGCTGATGATCCACAGCTCCTCGCACACGGTCAGCCCCTCCACATTCGCCAAGCTGCCCTTCGACACCCTGGCCGACTTCACGCCGATCACGCCCATCTCCTCCACGCCGAACGTGCTGGTGATCTCGCCATCCAAGAACATCCGCACCCTGCAGGAACTGCTCACCGCGGCGCGTGCCCGTCCAGGCGCCATGAACTTCGCCTCCGCCGGCCAGGGCAGCGCCACGCACCTGAACGCCGAGAAGTTCAAGATGGCTGCGCGCATCGAGGCCACGAACATTCCGTTCAAGGGCTCGGCCGAGGCGGTCAACGAGGTGATGGCCGGCCGGGTCGACTACTACTTCTCGCCCATCGCGCCGGTCATCGGGCAGATCCGGGCCGGCCAGCTGCTGCCGCTGGCGGTGGGATCGCCCAAGCGGGCCAGTGCGCTGCCCGACGTTCCCACCACCGCAGAAGCGGGCGTTCCGGGCTCGGAGTTCAATTTCTGGATCGGCATGTTCGCGCCGGCCAAGACCCCGCGCGACATCGTCACCCGCCTGCACACCGAGGTGCTCAAGGCGCTGGACACTCCCGAGGTCAAGGAGCGCTTCAAGACCCTGGGCGCGGACCCATGGACACTGTCTCCCGAGCAGTTCGACGCCTACGTCCGCGACGAGATCAAGTCCAACGCGCAACTCGTCAAGGCCGCCGGTCTGGCCGTCCAGAACTGAGCCGACCTTCCCGCCCGCGCCCCGCCGGGCGCGTTTTCCACCCCTGAACCCTGCGGACCTGCGAGGTCCGCCGCACAGCCATGCCCACCCATCGTCTCGGAATCATCATGCACGGCGTCACCGGACGCATGGGCATGAACCAGCACC
>DAIMZU010000556.1:0-2717 GCA_036733845.1 Ramlibacter sp. | reverse complement strand
CGCTCTTCAAGAAATGGCTGGCCGCCGCCGTCCTGCTGCTGGCCACCACCATCACCATGGCGCAGTCCTTCGACCTGCCACAGCTCGCCGAACAACTGAGCGGGCCGGCCGTGGTACGTGGCGACTTCATTCAGGACAAGCACCTGAGAGCCTTGCCGCAGCCGCTGACCAGTCACGGCCAGTTCACCCTGTCCCGCGACCACGGCCTGCTCTGGCTGCTGCAACAGCCGATCCGCCAGGACTATCGCATTTCGCCTCAGGGGATCGCGCGGCGCGGCGAGCAGGGCTGGCAGGCGGAGGCGTTCGACACCGAGTATGGCGACGACCGCATCGAAGCCGACGCAGGGACGGGTTCGTCACCGGAGGAGGGCGTGCCATGAGGCGCTTCGCCCGGCTGTTCGCGGAACTGGACTCGACCACCTCCACGCAGGCCAAGGTCGAGGCCCTGCAGCGCTACTTCGCGCAGGCCGACCCGCGCGACGCGGCCTGGGCGGTGTACTTCCTCTCGGGCGCAAAGCCGCGGCAGGTGGCGCCCATGGCGCTGCTCGCCCAGGTGGCCTGCGAGGAGGCCGGCATTGCGCCCTGGCTGTTCGAGGAGTGCCACCAGGCGGTCGGCGACCTGGCGGAGACCATCGCGCACGTGCTGCCCGGTGGCGAGTCGGTTTCCGCCCTGGGCCTGGCCGACTGGGTGGAGCTGCGGTTGCTGCCGCTGCGCGGACTGCCTCCGGCCGAAGTGGCGCAGCGCGTGCGCGGCTGGTGGGGCGAGCTGGACTGGCAGGGTCGCTTCCTGCTGGCCAAGCTGGTGGGCGGCGGTTTCCGCGTCGGCGTGAGCCGGTTGCTGGTGCAGCGTGCGCTGGCCGCGCATGGCGGGCTCGATGCCAAGCTGGTGGCCCAGCGCATGATGGGCTACACCGACATCCGGGCCATGCCGACCGCCGAACGGCTGGCGGCGCTGCTGGCACCACCCGGCACCGATGCGACCGAGCCGGGGCAGCCCTATCCCTTCTTCCTGGCCCACCCGCTGGACACCGTGGCCGTGCCGCTGGACCAGCGCCTGGGGCCGGTGACCGACTGGCAGGTCGAGTGGAAATACGACGGCATCCGCGGACAGGTGGTCCGGCGCGCGGGCGGAACCTGGATCTGGTCGCGCGGCGAGGAACTGGTCACCGAGCGCTTCCCCGAGATCGTCGAGCAGGTCCGCGCCTTGCCGGACGGGACCGTGCTGGACGGCGAGATCATGGTCTGGCATGCCGACGCCGGGGGCGAACCCCGCCCCGCGCCCTTCGCCCTGCTGCAGCAGCGGATCGGGCGCAAGACGCTGACCCGCAAGGTGCTGGCGGAGGCACCGGTCAGCTTCCTGGCCTACGACCTGCTTGAAGAAGGGGGGCAGGACATCCGCGCACTCGCTCAGCACGAACGGCGCCAGCGCCTGGAGGCCCTGCTGGCCGGCAGCCCCCTGCGGGTGTCGCCGGTGGAGCATGCCCCGTCCTGGGCCGACTACGCGCGGCTGCGGTCGCAGTCGCGCGAGCGTGGCCTCGAAGGCCTCATGCTCAAGCGCCGGGACGCGGCCTACGGCACCGGCCGCACCAAGGCCGACGGCCTCTGGTGGAAATGGAAGATCGATCCGCTGTCGGTGGACTGCGTGCTGGTGTATGCCCAGGCCGGCCACGGTCGCCGGGCGTCCGTCTACACCGACTACACCTTCGCCGTCTGGAACCGCGCCCCGGCCGATGCCGAGGAAGCGCAGCAGGTCATCGACGCCATGGCGCGCCGCGAACCCCCGCGCGAGGGCGGCCTGCAGCTGGTCGCCTTCGCCAAGGCCTACTCCGGACTGACCGACGCGGAGTTCCGCGAGGTGGATGCCATCATCCGGCGCAGCACCCTGGAGAAGTTCGGCCCGGTCCGCAGCGTGCGGCCTTCGCTCGTGTTCGAGCTGGGTTTCGAGGGCATCAACCTCAGCAAGCGCCACAAGAGCGGCATTGCGGTGCGATTCCCGCGCATGCTGCGCATCCGCCGGGACAAGCTCCTGCACGAGGCGGGCACCCTGCAGGAGCTGGAAACCCTGATGCTGTCCACCTGAACACTTTGTCCCTACGTCCGGCGCCCGTACACTGAGGTGCTAGCATCGTCCATGCTCATGAAAGCCGAACCGACTCCTTCCACCCTCTCCGGCAACCCGGACGAAGGCACGCCCGTGTCGGTGCGCATCCGCGAGCGCATCAAGGCCTCGCGCAAGCGTTTCCATGCCAACGACAACATCGCCGAGTTCGTCGAGCCCGGCGAGCTCGAGCGCCTGCTCGACGAGGTCGAGGACAAGATGAAGGGCGTGCTCGACAGCCTGGTGATCGACACCGAGAGCGACCACAACACCGCCGACACCGCGCGCCGTGTCGCCAAGATGTACCTCAACGAGGTGTTCCGCGGCCGCTATGTCAAGGCGCCCACGATCACCGAGTTTCCCAATGCCGAGCACCTGAACGAGCTGATGATCGTCGGCCCGCTCACCGTGCGCTCGGCCTGCAGCCACCATTTCTGCCCGGTGATCGGCAAGGTCTGGATCGGCGTGCTGCCCAACGAGCACACCAACGTCATCGGCCTGTCGAAGTACGCCCGCCTGGCCGAATGGGTGATGGGCCGGCCCCAGATCCAGGAAGAGGCCGTCGTGCAGCTGGCCGACCTGATCATGGAAAAGACCCAGCCCGACGGCCTGGCCATCG
>DAIMZU010000555.1:0-2725 GCA_036733845.1 Ramlibacter sp. | reverse complement strand
CCTTCAAGTCACAGGTCATCCGGACGACCATGTTCCATCCCCATGCGTTGAGCTTCCGATGCCAATTGTCGCGGCGCTTCTCGCGGTACCCGATGACGGCATCGTGCTGCTCGATCCACATGAGCAGAAGCGGAATTTCAGCGAGGTGGAATTGCAGGTCCGAATCACATAAAAGGATGAGCTCTTTGCTCGCCGTGCGGATCCCCGTGGTCAACGCCGCGCCATACCCGCCATTCTTCGGGTGATGAACGGCGACGATCCGGGGGTCCTCCTTGGCCAGCCCATCAATGATTGCGCCTGTGTCATCCCGGCTTCCGTCGTTGACTATGACGACTTCCCAATCCGAACCCAGCATTTCGAGATTGTTGACCGCTTGTTTGACGGATTTCTCGATATTCTGCGACTCATTGTAGGCAGGAAGTACCAGCGAAATGCTCTGCCGTGCGGTAAATGCCATTTCGAATCCCCTGAAAAAAGTCTAGCCCAGCACATCGCCGGGAGCCGGCAGTTTGTGTCTAAACATTACTGTTCAGCTTTATGTCGATTCGATAATTAGGCTTTGTCCTACATTCCCCGTCATCGTTTTGCAAAGCAGTTGGTTCCGTCGCATACTGTTCATCGGGAAATAACAAGAGGTGCACGAATGACGATGCTCGAACAGGACAGGAACGGACCGGTCCGGCGCAGGTCTCGCGCATGGATGTGGTGGCTCACGGCGATAGCGCTCGGTGCCGCGGGCCTGGGCGCATGGCGGGTGTCCGGCCATGCGATCGAGACGTCACCAAAAACCGCCCGGGCCGCGGGCGCACCGATCCCCGTCGGAATCGTCGAGGCGAGCACCCGCCGCGTCGCCGACATCGTGGGAGCGAGCGGCATCGTCGAGCCTTTCGAGGTCGTGCGAATCACCACCACCCTGCCCAACACCCCAATCAGGGTGGTGCATGTCGATTTCGGCTCGATGGTCCAGGCCGGCACCGTGCTGGCGGAACATGACGGGGCCCTCCTCCGCTCGGCCTCCTCAGCTGCGACAGCGCAGTACACCCGGCGCAAGGCGGACCTCGGGCGGGCCGAGGCACGGTACGCGAAGTTGCGCAGCATGCAAAACGACCTGGGCACCGCCGTCGCGCGCTCCGGTGATGCCGGTATCGAGCAGTTCGACAGTGACCGGGCCCGTGCGGCCCGGCGCCTCGAGTCGGTCACCTCCATCCACCGGCAGGGCTTGCTGCCCAGCAGCGAAGTGGACGCCGCGCAGGCTGAACTCGATCGGGCGGTGGCCCAGTTGCGCCGCGCTGAACTCGGCCGTCTGCGCTCACAGCAGGAAATCGCCCGGGAAGTCGACGTCGCCGCGGCCGAGGTCGATGCGGCGCGTTCGGCCCTGGAGGTCGCGTCCGAGGAACTCGCGCGCGCCCGCAGTGGCTTGGACAACGTGAGGATCACGTCGCCCGTGGCTGGCATTGTCATGGACCGGGACGTGAACGCGCGCGAGGTTCCGCAGGCGCACAAGCCGATTCTCACCATCGGCCGCATCGACCAGGTTCTCGTCTCCGCGCAGGTGGCCGAGGAGCAGATCGGCAACGTGCACGTCGGCGACCCGGCACGCGTGACCTTCAATGCACTGCCCAATGAAGTGCACCAGGGAACGATCTCGCGCATCAAGCCGACCTCACGCATCGACTCTCGCACGTTCGAGGTCGCCGTGCTGCTGAAGAATCCCGACCTGCGCCTGAAGCCGGGACTCAGCGCCTTCGTTCGGATAGAGAACGAGCGCACCGGTGTCATGGTTCCCAGCCAGGCGATCGTCCGTCCGACGGGAAGCGCTGAAAGCGCGGTATTCATCGTCGAGGAGGGGCGAGCCCGGCTCCTTCCCGTGAAGGTGCGTGCTGCTTCCGATGGCTGGATCGAGATCGTTGGGGGCCTGCCCCCTGGAGCGCAGGTAGTGGCGGCCGGGCACCTCGCGCTTCGCGATGGCGACATGGTGCGTATTGGCAGCGGTGCGCCTCTACAGGAGGTGGCGGACAAGCGCGCGTCGACCGGCTGAGGCAGAGCCATGATGCGCAGATTCCTGGCAATTTGCCTGCTGCCCGCCATGGTCATGGGGACCGCGCACGCCCAGCCGATTTCCTGCGACCTGCGCGAATGCATTGACATCGCACTCGCACGCAACGCCTCGCAGCGGGAGGCCCAGGCCGGCATCGAGCACGCGCGCGCGCTGCGGGACGTGCGAGTGGCTGAATCGCGACCCTGGGTGGGCCTGGAGGTCAATGGCGGCTACTTCGAGGGCAATCGCATCGGACCGTTCGACCTGCTGTCCCGCGCTCGCGACGACGCACTCCGGCGGGCCAGTGGCGCCTATGGGCAGGCCATGATCCACCTGGACGTCCCGCTCTACGCCGAAGGCGTCTTCGTCCCTGCGGGATCCCGTGCCACCCGCTCGGCCGAGATGGGCATCGCCGAGCAGGAGGGCCGGGCCGACGTGCAGAAGCTGGACGTCACGGAAGCCGTCGCCAAGAGCTACGAGCGGCTCGCCAGTGCGGTCGCCGCGCGCGACGTACTCGACCGCATCCTCCAGTATCGAACCGCCACCCTCTCGCTCGCGCGCGAGCAGTTCGCCGCGAACCTCACGCCGCGGCGCGACCTCCTGCGCGCGCAGGCTCGCGAAGCGGAAGCGCGCCGGGACGTGGCGCTCAACGCCATCGAACTCCAGCGCGCCAGCGGCACCCTGGCC
>DAIMZU010000554.1:0-2738 GCA_036733845.1 Ramlibacter sp. | reverse complement strand
CCGCAGCACCGTCCTTGTTCGATGCACTTCGCACCCGCTTCGACCGCCAGCAGGAAGCCATCCTGAAAGCCGTCGATGCCCGTTCGAAGGAACGCCTCCGATTCCTGACCAACACGCTCCAGACTCGCAAGCAGCACGAGATCGACGACATCGGCACCGTGCTGGACGAACTGGAGAAGGCAATCCAGTCCGAATTGAAGAAGGAGCAGCAGCCCGAACAGCTCTCGCTATTCACCGAGGACGAGCGCACGCAGCTCCGCCGCGACATCGCGGCACTAGAAGCGCGCCTCGCCCGCATTCCCGATGAGCGCCGGATGGAAACGCACGCTATCGAAGCTCGCTACGCCAAGCTCGACGACCGCACCTTCCCCGTAGCCGTGATCTTCGTTGTGCCGGAGTCTGCCGGAGGTGTCGCATGAGCATGCCCCACGAATGGCTCTCGCTCATCGAGATTTCCGGCCCATTCCTCGCCGTTCCCGTCCTGAAGGAAGCTTTCCCGCAGGGGCTGGAAGAACTCGATGCAGCCAAGCGCAAGCGGCTGCGCCAAGCCTATGACGAATGGCACGAAGCACAGGAAACGGACGATCCGCGCTTTGCCGATCTGCATACGGCATGGATCGATGAAGTCTTGTCGCGCGGACTGGAACTCGACGAGGATGGTCGTGGCGATGTGCTGAAGGGCAAGGACTGGTGCGCCACGCACTCGAACGTCAGCCTGCCCGAGCACGGCGTGAGCCTGTCACCTGATTTTGCTGTTGTCGGCAACGACGACAAGCCGTTGATGCTCATCCACGCCTACGGGTCGGACGTCGATCTCGATGCCACCTCGAAGCTGGATGGCTGGGCCAGCACACCGGCGGAACGCATGGTGACGCTCTGCCGCGCAACGGGATGCCGTCTCGGCCTCGTCACCAACGGCGAACGCTGGATGCTGGTCGATGCGCCGGTGGGCGCGGTCACCACCTTTGCCAGCTGGTATGCACGCATCTGGGGGCAAGAACCCGTCACGCTCCAAGCTTTCGTCCATCTCTTGGGCATCCGGCGCTTCTTCGTGGACGAGTCAGAACGACTGCCCTCGCTGTTCGAGCGCTCGCTGAAGTTCCAGGACGAAGTGACCGACGCCTTGGGCGAGCAGGTACGGCGTGCCGTCGAAGTGCTGATTCAGGCGCTCGACAAAGCCGACCAAGACCGCAGCCGCGAACTGTTGCGCGGCGTGAAGGAAGCCGAACTCTACGAAGCCGCGCTGACGGTGATGATGCGGCTGGTCTTTCTGCTTTCCGCCGAGGAACGTGGCCTGCTGCTCTTGGGCGACGAACGCTACGAAGCCAACTACGCGCTCTCGACCTTACGGATGCAGTTGCGCGCCGAATCGGACGAGATTCTGGAGCGCCGCTGGGACGCATGGTCGCGCCTGCTGGCCGTGTTCCGTGCCGTGTATGGCGGCATCGAGCACGAAAACTTGCGTCTGCCCGCGTTGGGCGGCTCCCTGTTCGATCCGGATCGCTTCCCCTTTCTCGAGGGCCGAGCCAAAGGCTCCGACTGGCGCATCGACGTCGCCAAGCCGCTGCCCATCGACAACCGCACCGTCTTGCTACTGCTCGAAGCCATCCAGCAATTCCAGGGGCGCACGCTGTCGTATCGGGCGCTGGACGTGGAGCAGATCGGCTACGTCTATGAGGGCCTGCTGGAGCGCACCGTCAAGCGCACCGCAGAACTCACGCTGGAACTCGACGGTACCAAGAACGCCCAGTCGCCTTGGGTCACGTTGGCCGAACTCGAATCGGCTCGGCTGGACGGTGCTGACCGCTTGGCCGAACTGCTCCAGCAGCGTTCCGGTAGCTCCGCGAGCCGCGTGCGCAACGATCTGGCTCGCCCCGTGGATGATGCGCTCGCAGACCAAGTGTTGACGGCCTGCCATGGCGATACGGTACTGCGCGACCGCATCAAACCCTTCGGCCATCTGGTTCGCACCGACCCTTGGGGCTACCCGTTGGTCTATCCGGCTGGGGCATTCATCGTCACCACTGGCTCCGACCGGCGCGAGACCGGCACCCACTACACGCCCAAGTCACTCACCGAGGCCATCGTTGCCGAGACGCTCACGCCCATCGCCTACGTTGGCCCGGCTGAAGGTGCACCGCGAGCAGCCTGGGTTCTGAAATCACCTGTCGAACTGCTCGATCTGAAGATCTGCGACCCGGCCATGGGTTCGGGCGCTTTCCTCGTGCAAGCCTGTCGGTGGCTGGCCGACCGGCTGGTGGAGGCATGGGCACGGGCCGAGGCACAGGGACACGCTGTCGATGCCGATGGGCGGGTGGCGGATGCCGATGCCAGCATTGAGCCGCTGCCGCGAGACACCGAGGCTCGCACCGTCGTCGCCCGCCGTCTCATCGCCGAACGCTGCCTCTATGGCGTCGACCTGAACCCACTGGCGGTCGAACTGGCCAAGCTCTCCATCTGGTTGGTGACGTTGGCCAAGGGGCGGCCCTTCGGCTTCCTCGACCACAACCTGCGTTGTGGCGATAGCCTGCTCGGCATCCATCGGCTGGATCAGCTCACCCAGCTTTCGATGAGTCCCACGGGCCAAGGTCAACTGCGCCTATTCGGCCAGAACATCGAACGGGCTGTGTTCGAGGCCATCGAGTTGCGGCAGCAATTACGCGAAACGCCCATCCGCGACATCCGCGACGTGGAAGCCATGGCCCATCTGGACGCCGACGCGCGTCGCAAGCTTGAGG
>DAIMZU010000553.1:0-2742 GCA_036733845.1 Ramlibacter sp. | reverse complement strand
CGGCCCGTCGGCGTTCCGCCGACAAGCACCCGAGGTCGCATCCTACATAGCTGAGCTAGGGCGAGGCCAAAAACTGCCGTCATGGCACGACTGGCACCCCTCTCCCTCAACACAAGCGGCGCCCGCGCCGGCAACGTGAGCTACCTCGGTGCAGTGCGCTGCCGGCGCAAGTTCGAGCTGTACTACCCCGACGGCTTCGGCGACGAGGCCTACCTGATTGCCGAGCGCTCCCACAAGGAGCGCGCCCACCAGGAATGGCAGGCCGAGCTCGGCCCCAAGGCCTTCCGGCGGATGCTCGCACGCGGCGAATACCGCGAGATCGCGGACGCGGCCCTGCGCATCGAATCGCGCACGAACCTGTTGTTTTCCTTCGAGAAGATGGCCCTGCGGGACGCGCTGCGGACCCCCGCCGGCGCGCGCCTGTTCGCCCACGAACTGCACGAATTCCTCTGGGGCCGTGGAACGCTGCGCCGGCGCTTCGAGGACTGGGTGCAGGCCGTCTCCGAGTTGCCGCGCACGCGCGGGCGGGTTCTGACCTGGCCGGTGATCACCGCCTTCGGCTTCATCGCCCGGCCGGAGCGGCATGTGTTCCTCAAGCCCCGCGTCACCTGCAAGGCCGCCCAGGCGTACGGCTTCGACCTGAAGTACGGCCCGCAGCCCCACTGGCCGGTGTACGAGCAGCTGCTGACCTTCGCGCACATCGTCCGGCGTGACCTCGACCGCCGGCCCGGACTCAAGGCCCGGGACATGATCGACCTGCAGTCGTTCATGTGGGTGCAGGGCGCGCCGGAATACGAGCCCTGATAATGCACTGATGCGCCCTCGTTGGAAGCCCAGTGTCACCGTGGCCGCCGTCATCGAGCGCGATGGGCGCTTCCTGCTGGTCGAGGAGCACACCCCGGAGGGGCTGCGGCTGAACAACCCGGCCGGGCACCTCGATCCGGGCGAGTCACCCGCTGCCGCCTGCGCCCGCGAAACCCTCGAGGAAACCGGCTGGCGCTTCACGCCCACCGGGGTGGTCGGCGTGTACCTCTCGCGCTTCCAGCGCGCCTCCACCGGCGAGGACGTCACCTACCTGCGCTTTGCGTTCCAGGGCGAACTGGGGACGCACGATGCCCTGCGGCCGCTCGACGACGGCATCGTCCGGACCGTGTGGCTCACCGCGGACGAGGTCCGAGCCAGCGCGAACCGCCACCGCAGTCCCCTGGTGCTGCGCTGCATGGAAGACTACCTGGCCGGAGCCGGTTACCCGCTCGAACTGGTGCATACCGATGAAAGCGTCACGCACCACCCGGACCCCTGAGACCTCGTCTGACCAGGTCAAGTCTCGTCGAGCCTCTGCGCCCTCTGCGAACCCTCTGCGCGCGCCGCGTTCGAGCACCCCCCCACGGCGCCGCTGATGCGCAGGCCCCCGCAGGGATAATCGGAGGATGGCAAGCAAGCACAGGGTGGTCGTCGGCCTGAGCGGGGGCGTCGACTCCGCCGTCACGGCCTGGCTGCTCAGGCAGCAGGGGCACGAGGTCGTCGGCATCTTCATGAAGAACTGGGAAGACGACGACGACAGCGAGTACTGCTCCTCGAACGTCGACTTCGTCGACGCCGCCGCCGTGGCCGACGTGATCGGCATCGAGATCGAGCACGTCAACTTCGCGGCCGACTACAAGGACCGCGTCTTCGCCGAGTTCCTGCGCGAGTACCAGGCCGGGCGCACGCCCAATCCGGACGTGCTGTGCAACGCCGAGATCAAGTTCAAGGCCTTCCTCGACCATGCCATGCGGCTGGGCGCCGAAAAGATCGCCACCGGGCACTACGCGCGGGTGCGCGAGCAGGGCGGCGGCTTCCAGTTGCTCAAGGGGCTTGACCCGGCCAAGGACCAGAGCTACTTCCTGCATCGCCTCACCCAGGACCAGCTCGCCCGTACGCTGTTCCCGGTGGGCGAGCTTCACAAGACCGAGGTCCGGCGCATCGCGGCCGAGATCGGCCTGCCCAATGCAAAGAAGAAGGACTCCACGGGGATCTGCTTCATCGGCGAGCGGCCCTTCCGCGAATTCCTGGCCCGCTACCTCCACAAGGAACCCGGGCCGATCAAGGACGAGCGGGGGCGCACGCTGGGCCAGCACCAGGGCCTGAGCTTCTACACCCTCGGCCAGCGGCAGGGCCTCGGGATCGGTGGGGTGAAGGCCCGGGGGGCGCCGCGGGGCGGCGGCGAGCACGCACCCTGGTTCGTCGCCCGCAAGGACCTGGCCACCCACACCCTGTACGTGGTCCAGGGGCACGACCATCCGTGGCTGCTTTCACGGCGGCTCGAGGCCGACGACGAGAGCTGGGTGGCCGGGCACGCGCCCTCGCCGGGGCGCTACGCCGCCAAGACGCGCTACCGCCAGCAGGACGCGGCCTGCACGCTGGCCACCGGCGATGCGCCGGGCGGCGGTTTCTCGCTGGCATTCGATGCGCCCCAGTGGGCGGTGACCCCGGGCCAGTCGGCCGTGCTGTACGACGGAGAGGTGTGCCTGGGCGGCGGCATCATCCGCGGGATGTGACTGCGGCGAGGTCCGTCTCCACGCCCCCGGGCTTCGGCCCGGCGAGGGCATGCGGCCCCGGAGGGTCCTCCGGACGGGTCACCCGAAGGCACCTCATCCGCAAGACGGATTCAAGAAAATTCAGAACGGAATGTCGTCATCCATGTCGTCGAAGCCCGATGCCGGCTTGGCCGCCGGTTGCGGGCGTGCCGCGGACCGCGGC
>DAIMZU010000552.1:0-2745 GCA_036733845.1 Ramlibacter sp. | reverse complement strand
ACCTTCAACCGCATCGCGTACTCGGCGGCGCACGTGGTGGCCGATCCCCGCGCGGCCATCGATCCCTGGCTGCAGTCGGCCGTCGACTGGGACGCCACCCTCGCCTACCGCCGGCACCTCTGGTCGCTGGGGCTGGGCGTGGCCGAAGCGATGGACACGGCGCAGCGGGGCATGGGGCTGGACTGGGCCGCGTCGCTCGAGCTGATCGCGCGCTCCATCGATGCCGCGCGCGACATGCCGGGCGCGCTGCTGGCCAGCGGCTGCGGCACCGACCACCTCGCGCCGGAGGACGCGCGCAGCGTCGATGACGTGATCCGCGCCTACGAGACGCAGATGGAGGCCATCGAGAAACTCGGCGGCAAGCTGATCGTCATGGCCAGCCGGGCGCTGGCCCGGGTGGCGCGCAACCCGGACGACTACCTGCGCGTATACCGCCGTATCCTCACGCAGGCGCGTGAACCGGTCATCCTGCACTGGCTGGGCGACATGTTCGACCCCGCCCTGGCGGGGTACTGGGGGTCGGCCGACGCCGATGCGGCGATGGAGACCGCGCTGCAGGCGATCGGCGAGAACGCGGCACGCGTGGACGGCATCAAGATTTCCCTGCTTGACAAGGACAAGGAGATCGCCATGCGACGCCGCCTGCCACCGGGCGTTCGCATGTACACCGGCGATGACTTCAACTACGCCGAGCTGATCGCGGGCGATGGGTTCGGCGAGTCGCCCAACCAGGGCCGCAGCGATGCGCTGCTGGGCATTTTCGATGCGATCGCGCCAGCCGCGGCGACCGCGCTCGGCGAACTTGCACGCGGCAACGTCGAACGGTTCCACGCCATCCTCGGCCCGACGGTGCCGCTGTCGCGCCACATCTTCGCGGCGCCCACCCGCTTCTACAAGACCGGCGTGGTGTTCATGGCCTGGCTCAACGGCCACCAGGACCACTTCACCATGGTGGGCGGGCAGCAGAGCGCGCGCAGCCTGCCGCACCTGGCCGAGCTGTTCCGGCTGGCCGATGCGGCCGACCTGCTCGAACAGCCCGAACTGGCCGTGCGGCGCATGGGCGCGCTGCTGGCGGTGCATGGAGTCGAGGCGTGAGGGACTTCTCCGCCGACCATCGCTGGCTGTCGATCAACACCGCCACCGTGCGCCGGAGCCGGGGGCAGGACCTGCCGCTGCCAGCCATCCTGGATGCCTGCGCCGCGCGCGGCATCCGCGCGGTGTCAGCCTGGCGCGACCAGGTGCAGGCCGCCGGGCTGGCCGAGGTCTCGCGCATCATCCGCGCCCACGGCCTGGCGCTGTCGGGCTATTGCCGCGGCGGCATGTTCCCCGCCGAAGATGCCGCGGGCCTGCAGGCCGCGCACGACGACAACCGGCGCGCGGTCGACGAGGCGCGTGAACTCGGCGCCGCCTGCCTGGTGCTGGTGGTCGGCGGGCTGCCGGGCGCGCTGGCCGGCCGAGCCGCGCACAAGGACATCGCCCTCGCCCGATCGCAGGTGCGCGACGGCATCGCCCGCCTGCTCGAGTACGCGCGGCAGGTTGGCATGCCACTTGCCATCGAACCGCTCCACCCGATGTACGCGGCCGACCGCGCCTGCGTCAACACGCTGGAGCACGCGCTCGACCTGTGCGACGAACTCGATGCGGCGCGCAGCGGCGCCCTGGGCGTGGCGGTGGATGTCTACCATGTGTGGTGGGACCCGAAGCTGCAGCAGCAGATCGCGCGCGCCGGGCGCGAGCGCCTGCTGGCCTTCCATGTGTGCGACTGGCTCACGCCCACGACCGACCTGCTCAACGACCGCGGCATGATGGGCGACGGCGTCATCGACATCCCCCGAATCCGGGGCTGGGTCGAAGCGCAGGGATTCGCCGGCTACAGCGAGGTCGAGATCTTCTCTTCCGCCAACTGGTGGCAGCGTGACCACGCGCAGGTGCTGGACACCTGCATCGCGCGCCACCGCAGCGCGGTGTAGCCACGCGAGGTCCTACACTGCGGGCTTGCTTTCCGCCCCGCTGAACATCCTGCACCTCGACGCCGACCTGGTCGCGATCGACAAGCCCGCCGGCCTGCTGGTCCACCCCACCAGCCTGGACGCGCACGAGACGGCCAACGCCCTGGACCGCCTCGAAGCGCAATTGGGCGAACGCCTGCACCCGCTGCACCGGCTCGACAAGGGCACCAGCGGCGTGCTGCTGCTCGCGCGCCACGCCGAAGCCGCGCGCCACTGGGGCCGGGCCTTCGAGGCGCAGGCGATCCGCAAACGCTACCTGGCCCTGGTCCGGGGCTGGCCGCCCGGACAAGGCGAGATCGACCAGCCGCTCGCGCGCGATCCCGAGCGTCCTTCCTCGGGGCAGCCGCGGGTGCCCGCCCGCACGCGCTTCGAGCGGCTGGCCTGCATCGAGTGGCCCTTCAGCGTAGACGGCCGCCACCCGGCGAGCCGCTATGCGCTCATGGAGGTCGAGCCGCTGAGCGGACGCCGCCACCAGATCCGCAGGCACTTCAAGCACATCGCGCATCCGCTGATCGGTGACACCACGCACGGCAAGGGGGCGCACAACCGCGCCGTTGCCGCATGGCTGGGCCACTCACGCCTGTGGCTGCACGCGGACCGGGTGGACCTCCCGCTCGAGCGCGGGGTGCTGCGCATCGAGGCGCCGCCGGGTCCGGAATGGGCGGCGGTCTTCAGCCCGTCGCCGCCGGCAGGCTGCCTGCCGACGGGCGCGTGCCCGCCACCCGCACCTTCTTCT
>DAIMZU010000551.1:0-2754 GCA_036733845.1 Ramlibacter sp. | reverse complement strand
TCAGGAAGAACATGCGGGCGTTGACGCCGCCCAGGAACAGGATGCCCATGGCGATGATCGCGATCACCATGAAGGCGCCCATGTCGGGCTCGGCCAGCAGCAGCAGCCCCACGACCGCGACGGCCACCGCCATGGGCAGGACGGCGCGGAAGAAGCGTTCCTTGACGTCCATCTTGCGAACCATGTAGTTGGCCGCATACATGACCACCGCCAGCTTGGCCAGTTCCGAAGGCTGGAAGCTCATGAAGCCCAGCGAGATCCAGCGGCGCGCCCCGTTGACCATGCTGCCGATGCCCGGCACCAGCACAAGCACCAGAAGCACCAGCGAAGCCACGAACAGCCAGGGCGCGTGGCGCTCCCAACGTGCGACCGGAACCTGGAAGACGAGCAGGGCCACGACGAATCCGATGCCCAGGGAGATCAGGTGGCGCAGGAAGAAATGGTGCTGCGCGTAGCGGGCAAAGCGCGGGTTGTCCGGCATGGCGATGCTGGCCGAATACACCATCACCAGCCCGAACAGCAGCAGCCCCGCGACCACCCACACGAGGGCCTGGTCGAACACCTGCAGGCGCGGACCGGTCGACGCCGACGCGGTGTAGCCGCTGACGCGCACCGGCAGCGGCGCGGCGCCCGCGGGCGATCCGGCGACGAGGCGGGCCAGCGCTTCGGGGATCTTCATCCGAGGCCCTCCAGCGGCATGCCAGCGTCCTCGGCCAGGCGGCGCACGCCGTCGCGGAACACCGCCGCGCGGTGCCCGTAGTTGTCGAACATGTCGAAGCTGGCGCATGCGGGCGACATGAGCACCGCGTCCCCAGGCTGCGCGCGCGCGGCAGCGATGCGCACCGCGTCGTCCATGGAGCCGGCATCGACCAGGGGCACCCCGGCGCCCTCGAGCGCGGCACGCACGAGCGGCGCGTCGCGGCCGATCAGCACCGCGCATCGGGCATGCCGCGCCACCGGCACGGCCAGGGGCGAGAAGTCCTGTCCCTTGCCGTCGCCGCCGAGGATCACCACGATCCGGCGCTCGGCGCCCAGGCCCAGCAGCGCCGCCACCGTGGCGCCCACGTTGGTGCCCTTGCTGTCGTCGAACCATTCGACCTCGCCCACGATGCCCACGGGCTCGACGCGGTGCGGCTCGCCACGGTACTCGCGCAGGCCGTAGAGCATCGGGCCGAGCGGGCATCCGCAGGCGGTGGCCAGCGCCAGCGCGGCGAGTGCGTTGACCGCGTTGTGGCGTCCGCGGATGCGCAGCGCATCGGCCGGCATCAGGCGCTGCAGGTGCAATTCCTCGACCTCGCCGCGTCGCGGCTTGTGGGTCTCGTCGGCCTCCAGGGCACGCACCAGCCAGGCCATGCCGTTGACCACCTCGATGCCGAAGTCACCGGGGCGCTGCGGCAGGTCGCCGCCGAAGGTGATGCAGGGACGCTGCTCGAACTTGCCGCCCTTGAGCCGCACGGGCGCCGGTCGCATGGCAATGACCAGCGGGTCCTCGCGGTTGAGGACCATCAGCCCCTGCGTGCCGAAGATCCGGGACTTCGCCTGGGCATAAGCCTCCATGCTGCCGTGCCAGTCGAGGTGGTCCTGCGACAGGTTCAGCACCGTGGCGGCGGTGGGCTCGAATCCTTCGACACCGTCGAGCTGGAAGCTCGACAGCTCCAGCACCCAGGCCTGCGGCAGGGAACCGGCCGCGATGCGGGCCGCGAGCGTGTCCAGCAGCGTCGGCCCGATGTTGCCGGCTACCGCCACCGTGCGCCCGGTGCGCTCGATCAGCTGCCCGGTCAGCGCCGTGACCGTGGTCTTGCCGTTGGTGCCGGTGACGGCGATCACCTGCGGCGCATACGCCTGCTCTTCGCGCAGGGTCCGCAGGGCCTGCATGAAGAGCTCGAGTTCGCCCTCGCAGCGGATGCCGCGCGCGCGTGCCGCCTCGAGCACCGGGGCCAACTGCGCGGGCGCGAGGCCGGGGCTGCGGTACACGGCGTCGGCGCCCTCGGCCAGGGCCGCCTCGAAGGGTCCGGCCACGAACGCCGCCTGCGGGCATTCGGCACGCAGGGCCGGCAATTGCGGCGGGGCCTCGCGGGTGTCGGCGACGGTCACCCGGTGGCCGGCCCGCGTGCACCAGCGTGCCATGGCCAGGCCGGAACTGCCGAGCCCGAGGATGAGGACGTGCCGCTGGGGGGCCATGGGCGTGCTCATCTCAGCTTGAGGGTGGACAGGCCCACCAGGCACAGCAGCATGGTGATGATCCAGAAGCGCACGACGACCTGCGTTTCCTTCCAGCCGCTCTTTTCGAAGTGGTGGTGCAGCGGGGCCATCTTGAGGATGCGCCGGCCCTGCCCGAAGCGCTTCTTGGTGTACTTGAAGTACATCACCTGCATCATCACGGACAGCGCCTCGACCACGAAGATGCCGCCCATGATCGCCAGCACGATCTCCTGGCGCACGATGACGGCGATGGTGCCCAGGGCGCCGCCCAGCGCCAGTGCGCCGACATCGCCCATGAACACCTGCGCCGGGTAGGCATTGAACCAGAGGAAGGCCAGCCCGGCGCCGGCCATCGCCGCGCAGAAGATCAGCAGCTCACCCGAGCCGGGGATGTGCGGGAACAGCAGGTAGCGCGAGAACACCGCGCTGCCGGTCACGTACGCGAACACGCCCAGTGCCGAGCCGACCATGACCACCGGCATGATGGCCAGGCCGTCCAGGCCGTCGGTGAGGTTGACCGCGTTGCTCGAGCCGACGATGACCAGGTAGGTC
>DAIMZU010000550.1:0-2771 GCA_036733845.1 Ramlibacter sp. | reverse complement strand
GCCCAGGAGGCTGGACCGCATGACGCTCATGGGGCTGGCGATGGGGTTGAGCAGGCGCACTGGCGCACTGTTGCCCGCCAGGTCGCGCTCCCAGGCCTCCTCGACGAAGCTGAAGTTGATGGTCTCGAAGTAGCCCAGCGCAGCCAGCAGCCGGCGCACCGCGAAGCGGCTGCGGCGGGATTCGTCCAGCGGCCGGGCGACGATGGGCGCGAGGGGCGGCGTGGTGGGCAGGCGGTCGAAGCCGATGATGCGGACCACTTCCTCGATCAGGTCTTCCTCGATGGCGAGGTCGAAGCGGAACGCCGGCGGCGTGACCGTGAGCCGGTCGCCATCCACCTGCACCGGCAGGCCCAGGCGCTCGAGTGCGCCACGGCAGTCATCGGCGGTCAGGGGCATGCCGATGACCTTGGCGGCGCGCGAGGCCCGCAGGCTGACCGGAGGACGCTGCGGCAGGCTGAGCACCTGGTCGTCGATCGGGCCGGCCTGCCCCCCGCAGACCTGCTGGATCAGGCGCGTGATGTGCTCGATGTGCTCCACCGTCTGGCTGGGATCGACGCCGCGCTCGAAGCGGTGGCCCGCATCGGTCGAGAAGTTGTAGCGGCGCGAGCGGCCCTGGATCGCCTGCGGATGCCAGAACGCGGCCTCGACGTAGATGTTGCGCGTGTCGTCGGACACCGCGGTGGCGTCGCCGCCCATGATGCCGGCCAGGGACTCGACCTGGGCCGCGTCAGCGATGACGCCCACCTGCCCGTCGACCTCGACGGTGTTGCCGTTCAGCAGCTTGAGCCGCTCCCCCGGGCGTCCCCAGCGCACCTCGAGCCCGCCGTCGATGCGGTCGAGGTCGAAGATGTGCGTCGGGCGGCCGTACTCGAACATCACGTAGTTGGAGATGTCCACCAGGGGCGAGACGCTGCGCTGGCCGCAGCGGGCGAGCCGGTCGACCATCCACTGGGGCGTGCGGGCGCGCGTGTCGACGTTGCGAACGACGCGCCCGGAAAAACGCCCGCAAAGGTCGGGCGCGGACACCTTGACCTTCAGGCGGTCGTCGTTCGCGGGCGCGACCGGCTCGATGCGCGGCTGCTTCAGTGGCGCGCCGGTCAGGGCGGACAGCTCGCGGGCGACACCATGCACCGAGAGCGCATGGGCCAGGTTGGGCGTGAGCTTGAGCGTGAACAGGGTGTCGTCCAGCGACAGCACGCCGCGCACGTCAGCACCCAGCGGGGCATCGGCCGCCAGTTCGAGCAGGCCGCCGTGGTCTTCGCTGAGCTTCAGCTCACGCGCCGAGCACAACATGCCCTGGCTCTCGACGCCGCGAAGCTGGCCGAGGCGGATCGTGAACGGCTTGCCATCGTCGCCGGGTGGCAGTTCGGCGCCCACCAGCGCGCAGGGCACGCGGATGCCGGCCCGCGCGTTCGGTGCGCCGCACACGATGTTCAGCAGGCCGCCCTGCCCCACGTCCACCTGGCACACGCGCAGGCGGTCGGCATTGGGGTGCTGTGCGGCTTCCTTGATCTCGCCGACGACCACCTTCGTGAACGGGGGCGCGACCGGCCGGAGTTCCTCGACCTCGAGGCCGCCCATGGTCAGGGTGTCGGCGATCTCTTGCGTGCTGAGCGGAGGATTGCAGAACTCGCGCAGCCAGGACTCGGGAAATTGCATGACGGGGAAGAACCTTCTTATTGGAACTGGCGCAGGAAGCGGATGTCGCCGTCGAAGAACAGGCGCAGGTCGTTGACGCCATAGCGCAGCATGGTCAGGCGGTCCGGGCCCATGCCGAAGGCGAAGCCGATGTACTGCTCGGGGTCGAGCCCCATGTTGCGCACCACCTGCGGGTGCACCTGACCGGAGCCGGCGACTTCGAGCCAGCGGCCAGCCAGCGGGCCCGACTGGAACTGGATGTCGATTTCGGCGCTGGGTTCGGTGAACGGGAAAAAGCTGGGACGGAAACGCAGCGCGAGGTCGTCGCTCTCGAAGAAGGTGCGGCAGAAATCGGTGAAGACGACCTTGAGATCCTTGAAGCTCACGTTGCGGCCCAGCCAGAGACCTTCGCACTGGTGGAACATGGGCGAATGCGTGGCGTCGCTGTCCACGCGGTAGGTGCGTCCGGGGGCGATCACGCGGATCTCGGGCATCTCGGCGCCGCCGGCGTGGCGCTTGATGTGAGCGTGCGCATAGCGCACCTGCATGGGGCTGGTGTGCGGGCGCAGGTTATAGGGGATGCCGTCCTCGCCCTTCAGGTCGACGTAGAAGGTGTCCTGCATGGACCGCGCCGGGTGGTTGGGCGGGTTGTTCAGCGAGGTGAAGCTGTGCCAGTCGGTCTCGATCTCGGGGCCGTCGGCCACGTCGAAACCCATGCTGGCAAAGATCTGCTCGATGCGCTCCATCGTGATGCTGACCGGGTGCAGGCCACCGGGCTCGCGCATGCGGCCGGGAAGCGTGACGTCCAGCGCCTCGGCACGCAGTTGCGCCTCGAGTTCGGCGTCGGCCAGCGCCTTTCGGCGCGCCGTGAGGGCCGATTCGATCGCCTGCTTGGCCTGGTTGATCGCGGCGCCACGGGTCTTCTTGTCCTCGGGCGACAGGGCCGCCATGCCCTTCATCAGCTCGGTGATCTGCCCGGACTTTCCGGTGAAGCGCGCCTTGGCGTCCTCGAGCTGCGCGGGCGTGGTCGACGCGGCGAAGGCTTCTCGGGCCGCCTGGACGATGGAAACGAGGTCTGTGCTCATGGGAAGAAAAAAACAGGGCTAGCGCATACAAGCCCTAGCCCTGTCGAG
>DAIMZU010000549.1:0-2780 GCA_036733845.1 Ramlibacter sp. | reverse complement strand
TCTTCATCAAGACCTTCGGCTGCCAGATGAACGAGTACGACTCGGACAAGATGGCCGACGTGATGCGTGCCGCCGAAGGCTACGAGCCGACGCAGGACCCGGAAGAAGCCGACCTGATCCTGTTCAATACCTGCTCGGTGCGCGAGAAGGCGCAGGAGAAGGTGTTCTCCGACCTGGGCCGGGTCAAGCACCTGAAGGCCAAGGGCGTGATGATCGGGGTCGGTGGCTGCGTGGCCAGCCAGGAGGGCGAGGCGATCATCGAGCGCGCGCCCTATGTGGACCTGGTGTTCGGTCCGCAGACGTTGCACCGCCTGCCCGAGATGCTCGCGCGGCGCACGCAGGAAAAACGGCCGCAGGTGGACATCAGCTTCCCCGAGATCGAGAAGTTCGACCACCTTCCGCCCGCCCGGGTGGAGGGTGCGACCGCCTTCGTGAGCATCATGGAAGGCTGCAGCAAGTACTGCAGCTACTGCGTGGTGCCCTACACCCGGGGCGAGGAAGTCTCGCGGCCCTTCGAGGACGTGCTGGCTGAAGTCGCCGGCCTGGCCGAGCAGGGGGTGCGCGAAGTGACGCTGCTGGGCCAGAACGTCAACGCCTACCGCGGCGCGATGGGCGGCACGAGCGAGGTCGCCGACTTCGCGCTGCTGCTCGAGTACATCGCCGAAATACCCGGCATCGAGCGCATCCGCTACACCACGAGCCATCCCAACGAGTTCACGCCGCGACTCATCGAGGCGTATGGGCGCGTGCCGCAGCTGGTGAACCATCTGCACCTGCCGGTGCAGCACGGCAGCGACCGCATCCTCATGGCCATGAAGCGCGGCTACACCGCCATGGAATACAAGAGCACCATCCGCAAGCTGCGTGCGGTGCGCCCCGGCATCTCGCTGTCGAGCGACTTCATCGTCGGCTTTCCGGGCGAGACCGAGGACGACTTCGGCAAGATGATGAAGCTGATCGAGGACGTGGGCTTCGACACGAGCTTCAGCTTCGTGTTCAGCCCGCGCCCCGGCACGCCCGCGGCCAACCTGGCCGACGACACGCCGCAGGCCGAGAAGCTTCGCCGCCTGCAGCACCTGCAGGCCACGATCGAGGCCAACGTCCGCCGCATCAGCGACAGCCGGGTGGGCACGGTGCAGCGCATCCTGGTCGAAGGGCCGTCGCGCAAGGATGCGTCCGAGCTGTCCGGCCGCACCGAGTGCAACCGGGTGGTGAACTTCCCGGGGCCGGCGCGGCTGGTGGGGCAGATGGTGGACGTGGCGATCACCCAGGCCTTCCCGCACTCGCTGCGTGGCGAGGTCGTGGTGCGCGACTAGTGCCCGCGCCGCCCGCCCCGGCGGAGCCTGTACCCGCGCGCCGATGGCGCGCGCCGCTTCGGCGGCTGTCCTTCCGGCAACTGCTGCTGATCGCTTTCCTGGGCATCGGGCTGCTGCTCGGCGCCACGGCGCTTCGCGCGGTGATGATCCTCGAGCAGCTGATGGCGCAGAGCAGCGCGGAGGCGGACCGCGCGCTCGACCTGACCTCCAGTTCCGCCTCGCTGACCGCGCGCTCGGTCGGCATGGAGCGCGCCGCACGGCAGTCCCTGGTGTTCAACGACGCCGTGCTGCAGCGCCGCTTCCTGGAGGAGATGGGCCATGCCCAGCGATCGCTGGAGCGCATCCGCGCCCACGGCGTCGGCGAGCCGCAGGCGACCGCGTGGGTGTCGCACATGCGCGAGGTGTCTGCGCTTCTGCGCGGCTCTGCCGAGTCGGCGCTGGAACGGGAGCGGCAGGTGGCGGCGGAGTTCCGCGAGCTCGACTTCCTCAACTCCCGCATCGTTCGGGCGGTGCAGGACGACATCGAAACGCGGGACCGTGCGCTGCGCGCGGGCCTCGACCATGCACGCACACGCCTCATGCAGCAGGTGGTGCTGGCGATCCTGCTGGCCGCGCTGCTGGCCGTCGCGCTGGGCATCTGGCTGGCGCGGCCCTTCAAGCGGCTCGAGCGCGCGGTGGTGAACCTGGGCGAGAACCGCCTGGACCTGCCCATCGACATCCATGGCCCCGCCGACGTGCGCCGCCTGTCGCAGCAGCTCGACTGGCTGCGCCTGCGGCTGATGGAACTCGATGCCGACAAGGCGCGCTTCCTGCGCCACGTGTCGCATGAGCTCAAGACTCCGCTGGCGGCATTGCGCGAAGGCGTGTCGCTGCTCGAGGAAGGCGTGACCGGCGCGCTGACGCCCGACCAGCGCGAGGTCGCGGGCATCCTGCGGCACAACACGGTGGTTCTCCAGGCCCAGATCGAGGCCCTTCTGAACTTCAACGCCGCCGCATTCGAAGCCCGCCAGCTGCACCGGGAGCGGGTCGACCTGCTGGCGCTGCTGCAGGAGCAGGTGGACGCCCAACGCCTGCAATGGCAATCGGCCGGCGTGCGGGTGCTGCTCGAGGGCGAGCCGCAGTGGGCGGCGGTCGACGCCGCGAAGATCGGTACCGCGGTGGCCAACCTGCTGTCCAACGCGATCCGCTTCACGCCCGAGGGCGGCACCATCCGCATCCGGCTCGGGTCGCACGCGGGCCGCGCCCGCATCGACCTGCAGGACGAGGGTCCCGGCGTGGCCGAAGCCGACCGCGAGCGCATCTTCGAGCCCTTCTACCGCGGCGAACGCCAGCCGCCCGTTGCCGTGCGCGGCACCGGGATCGGCCTGTCCATCGTCCAGGAGTACATTGCAGCCCATGGCGGCCGAGTCAGTCTTGTGGAGGACGGTCCGGGCGCCCATTTCCGGATCGAACTGCCCCATGGAC
>DAIMZU010000548.1:0-2784 GCA_036733845.1 Ramlibacter sp. | reverse complement strand
GGGCTGGTCGATGCGTTGCGCGTAGCGAAAGCTCAGGCTTTGCTGCTCTCCCGACACGGCGGCCGTTCCGCTGAGGTCGCGCACGCGGGCCTGGCTGCGGCCGTAGGCCTGGACATGGCCGGCCGTCCCGCCAATGTGCGGAAAGAAGGGGACCTCGCAATGGCCTTGCTCGATGAGCGCGCGGTCCTGGTCGTGCATCGGGAGCACGATCTGGTGCAGCACGTTGGAGAACTGCAGCACGAAGATCAGGTAGGGGCAGTCGGCATGGCCGGGGCGCCGGCGCAGCAGGGCGTACTGGAACTGGTCATTGGGCATCGGGCCCGGAAGAAACTGCTCCAGCAGCCGCAGCGGGCGGTAGGGATAGCTTTCGAAGGTGTGCGCGGGCGCCAGGATCCAGCGTTTCAGGTGATCGCATTCACCCGCCTCGGGCTCGGGCATGACGGCCAGCGCCATCTTGACGAGGCATTTGAAGACGCCCATGGGCACGTAGGGCTGGCGCTCGAGCTGCAGCGTGACGGTGCGCGTCTCCTCGTCCAGGCGGTGGCGCGGGTCCTTCTCTCCGAGGCGGATCGCCAGGTTCCGAGGGCCCCGCGCGTCGATGCGCATCTGGTGGTCGCGGGACTTGAACGAAGGCAGCCCCTTGCCCGTGACGCGCCCGGTGGCGCGCATGGGCAAGGTCCACTTGGCGTAGTCGTCCTCGACCATGCGCGCGAAGTGCCGGTTGCACGCGTCGCACTCCCGGCGGTCGATCAGGGCCTTGTTGCCGATCTGCTCCGGAAACGCATGGGCCTTGTCCCGGAAGGACGTCTCGGGGTCGGTCCTGCCGCAGTAGCGGCACCGCCGCGGCGAGAGATCGCCGCCGAGGTACTGCGGCCTGGACGTGGAGCGCAGGAGGCCATGCGCGATTTCGTCGTAGCGCTCGTCATACCACCGGGCCGCGGCTTCGTTCTCCCTGGTCGCGGCGGAAGCGTCCCCGCTCTCCTCGCGCAGCACGATGGCGGCGGAGTCCGGGTGGCGCGCGAGGTACGTGGCCAGGCATTCGGCGGTGCGCGGCACGAACACGACGTCGGTGAGGCCCGCCGTGGCCGCGAGTTCCTCCAGCAGATCCGGGTCCACGCCGGCGGCGAGCAGCGGTCCCGGCAGCCGGCCGACGCGGATCCGCTCCGTGACCAGGTAGAGCACGTGCCCCTCGAGGTCGCAGCGGTTGTCGCGCTCGAGCAGCCCGAGCGCGTCGGCGTCGCAGAGCCCGTCCAGCAGTTCCCGCAGGGTCTTCTTGCACGGGGCCGCGATGCCCATGTCGATGGCTCCGCGCTGGGCGAGCAGGTAGGAGCAGGTCAGCCACCCGGCGGCCAGCGCCGCGGGCTGCTCCGAGAGCGCGGGCGTGTGGATGCGGCGGGCGGCCGCCGTCGGGCGGCCTGGGGCGGGGCTGGGCGATGAAGGCATGGAGCGGAATCCGGGATGCGCCGCGCAGACCAGCTGCTCTTGCACCGTTCCTTCCGGCGCACCCTCTTTTGCGCCTATCGTAGCGCGGCTGTCGTGCTCCGCCGGGATGCGCGGGCCGCGGTGGCGGCGTGTGCCGGTCGCCGGACGCCGCGGACAGCGGGCCTGGCGCCGGGCGGACAGCGACATGGCGCCGATATCGCCTCGATTTCAGCGGCATTCCGGCTTGCGCCGCGCCGCATGGCGGCCGACGATGGGGCAAGCCATCCCTTCGCCCATGGACATCCAGCGGTTCGCCATCGCCGGCAGCGAATTCGATGCGGACGATCCCCGTCTGCAGGAGGCGCTCGCGCTGGCCTACGAGTCGCCGCAGCGGCCGCGGTGCCTGTGCTGTCCCGAAGGGGTGGAGATGTATGTCGCGCGCCACCGACAGTTCGTGCTCAAGCGCATGCCGGGCTCGGGAGGGCGGCACCATCCCGGATGCCCGTCCTACGAGCCCGATGCGCACCAGTCCGGCCTCGGCGAGCTCCTGGGCGAGGCCGTCGTCGAGTCCAGCCCGGGATGCTTCGAACTGCGCGTGAGCTTCCCCTGGAGCCGCGTGGCGGGCCGCGCGGTGCCGCGCGGCGAGGCGCAGGATACCGCCGAGGTGGCCGTCGGGCGGCGGCGCATGACCCTGCGGGCGCTGATGCACTTCCTGTTCCAGAGCGCGGGCTTCAACCGCTGGTCGCCCGCCATGGAGGGCAAGCGCAACCAGGGCGTCCTGCACAAGTACCTGCTGGAGGCCTCCGAGAGCATCACCATCCGGGGCGTGGCGCTGGCCGAGCGGCTGTACGTGCCCGAGCCGTTCTCGGAGAGCGGGCGCGAGGAGGCCGCGCGGCGGCGCAGGGAGAAGCTGGCCGTGCTGCATCCACGCGAGGGGCAGAGCCCCCTCGCGCTCGTGCTCGGTGAATTCAAGGCGTGCGACGCGACGGCGCTCGGCCGCCGGCTCTGGATCAAGCATGCGCCGGATGCCCCCCTGCTGGTGGCGACCCGGACCTGGGAACGCATCGAGCGTGCGTTCGCCCCGTTGTTCGAGGCCTGCGACGCCGACACCGGCAGACGGGTCCACCTCGTCATCGCGGCGCTGATCCGGGCGCGGCGCGAGCACACCTACGAGGTCGACGCGGCGAGCCTGATGCTCACCAGCGAGCAGTGGATTCCCGTGGAGGGCGTGCACGAGCTGGGCCTGCTGCATGCCCTCGTCGCGCAGCGCCGGCGCTTCGTCAAGCCGCTGCGCTACGACGCCCGGACGGCGGCCGCCTTCCCCAATGCGCTGCTGCTGGACGCCGGCGGCCAGCCCCTGCC
>DAIMZU010000547.1:0-2797 GCA_036733845.1 Ramlibacter sp. | reverse complement strand
GCCGGGGCGTGCCGCTCAAGATCATTGCCGTGGGCAGCGCGGAGGTGCCCGAGGCCGACCTCACGCTGCCCGACGCCGACGGCCACCTGCGCCACTGCTGGGGCCTGGAAGCGCCCGGTTCCGCCTGCCTTCTGCGACCCGACCAGCACGTGTGCGCCCGCTGGGTCACGCTGGACGCGGCGCGGTTCCTCGCCGCCCTGTCCGTTGCCCTGCCGCACTGAAAGGAATTACGCCGATGAACGCCCCCACGCTTCCGCTGGCCGCCCTCGAACAGGTCTACGATCGGCTCGCCTGTGCGATCGACGAGGCCGGCCCGGACCGCAGTGAACTGTTCCTCACCAAGCTGGCGCTGCTATGCGCCAACGCCCTGGCCGATGCCGCGCTGTTCGAGGCGCAGGTGGCCGCTGCCCTGAAGGACCTGTGACATGAGCCAGCTGAACGAAACCCACGACGCCAGCCTGCGAAGCTGGGTGCCCGGCGCCAACGACGCCGGTGGCGACTTCCCGATCCAGAACCTGCCCTTCGGGCGCTTCCGCCTGGCCGGCGAGCCGGACTGGCGCATCGGCGTCGCCATTGGCAGCCAGGTGCTCGACCTGCGCGCCGCCGGCCTGGTCGACCACGCAGACATGGCGCGCCTGCTGGCGCTGCCGCCCGCCGAGCGGGCCGCGCTGCGCCTGGCGCTCTCGCGCGGCCTGCGCGATGGCAGCGACCGGCAGCCCGGCTGGTCGGCCTGCCTGCATCCGCAGGACGGCGTGGAGCTGGGGCTGCCCTGCGAGGCCGGCGACTACACCGATTTCTACGTCGGCATCCACCATGCCACTGCAGTCGGTCGCCTGTTCCGGCCGGACAACCCGCTGCTGCCCAACTACAAGTGGGTGCCGATCGGCTACCACGGCCGCTCCTCGACCATCATCCCCAGTGGGCAGCCCTTCGTGCGGCCGCGCGCGCAGGTGAAGGCGCCGGATGCCGAGGCACCCGTGCTGGCGCCGACGGCGCGGCTGGACTTCGAGCTCGAACTGGGCATCGTCATCGGCCAGGGCAATCCCATCGGCGAGCCCGTCCCGATGGATCGGGCCGAAGACCACGTCTTCGGCATCACCCTGTTCAACGACTGGAGCGCGCGCGACGTGCAGGCCTGGGAGTACCAGCCGCTGGGCCCCTTCCTGTCCAAGAACTTCGCCAGCACGATCTCGCCGTGGATCGTGACGGTGGAGGCGCTTGCGCCGTACCGCCGGCCCTTTACCCGGCCCGAGGGCGATCCGCAGCCGCTGCCTTACCTGCAGTCGCAGGCCAACGCCGAGGCCGGCGCGTTCGACATCCAGCTCGAGGTCTGGCTGCAGACCGCCGCCATGCGCGCCGCCGGCCAGCCGGCCGAGTGCATCAGCCGCAGCAATTTTGCCGACGCGGCCTACTGGACGGTCGCCCAGCTGGTGGCGCACCACACCGTGGGCGGCTGCGCGCTGCGCCCGGGTGACCTGTTCGGCTCGGGGACGCTGTCGGGCCCCCGGCCGGAGCAGGCGGGTTCCATGCTGGAACTCTCGCAGGGCGGCAAGCAGCCGTTCCGCCTGTCCAACGGGGAGACCCGCACCTTCCTCCAGGATGGCGACACCGTGACGCTCAAGGGCGCCTGCGACAAGCCGGGCGCCGCGCGCATCGGCTTCGGTGCCTGCGCCGGTGAGGTGCGGCCCGCGCCCAGGGGGTGAGTGCCTCATCAGCGCTGCGGCCTCGCCGCTGCGGTGGCGACCGGGCCTGAGGCGATCGCCGGCCACGGCTCGATGTCGCCATTGGCGGGCTCGCGCACCTCGCGCCACGCCGGCTCGTACGCCCCCTCCTGCAGCGCGCGCAGGTTCCTGTTCACGCAGTCCCGCAGCGCCCGCACGGCGGAGGCCTTGGGCCCTCCGGCCGTGAAGGGCCGCGTCACCAGCAGGTTGGGGCTGGCGAGGAATGCGAAGTTGAATGTGTCCAGGTTGTCGTAATTCTTGCGCACCAGCTGGTAGGGCGGCTGCACCGGCAGGTCGAAGGGCAGCAGCATCAGCCGGTCGGCCCGGGCGATGCGCTGGACCGGCCCGTTCGGCCAGCCGCTGGTGGTGAACACCGCGGCGGCATCGCCGGCCTTGAGCATCTGGAAAGCCAGTTCGTCGGTCTCCACGTCCTTGAACTGCAGGCGCAGGCCGTGCCGCCGGTCGAGGGCGCGGCCCAGGGCGCGGGCCGATCCCACGACCGCGACGGGCAAGCCCTTCAGGTCGGTCATGCGGGTGACGGAGAGGTTCACCCAGGGAAGGTCGATGGGCAGCCACCGGCGCGGATGACCGTCCTGGCGGGTGACCACGTGCAGCAGGTTGGAATTCATCGGCAGCACCATCTGCAGTTGCGCGAGCACCTCGTCCGACTCCTTCATGTCTCGCAAGGTGTCCAGCTGAACGAAGCCGAGGTCCGCGCGGTTGGCCGCCAGCAGGGTCAGGTTCTGCAGTCCGCCCTCGCTCGGAACCTCGGTCATCGCGACCTGGTTGCCGCACACGGCCTGGATGTCGGCGTACACGCGCGAGAAGCCCTTGCCCTTGGCGCCGGTGGCGATCCGCAGGACGCGGTGGCTGTCGGCCTCGGCGGACTGGGCCTGCGCGGCAGCCGGCAGCGCCAGGGGAATGCAAAGCGCGAGCGCTGCGGCAACGGTGGCTTGGATCGTTTTCATGGTCTTCGTCCTTTCAGTGGGTGGGGAATCGTTCAATTCACAGTCCGGTAGTGCCGCCGCGTGGCCGGCCGGGCTCCGGGGCGGGGGCAGTGAGGGCGGCCAGCAGGG
>DAIMZU010000546.1:0-2807 GCA_036733845.1 Ramlibacter sp. | reverse complement strand
GGGCTCCGGAAGCTGCGCCGTCAGCCAGCGTGACGCGCGCAAACCAGCGATTTCAACACGTCGTCAGTCGACGGTCGCGCCGGACTGTTTCACGATCTCGCCCATGCTGGCCACGAGCCGTGTCAGCTGGGTGGCGAACTCCGCCGGCTTCATGTCCACCGGGTCGGCGCCCGAGCGGCTGTAGAAGGCCTTGGTGTCCGGCTCCTTCATGATCCGGCTGACTTCCGAGTTGATCCGGTTGGTGATCGCCGGCGGCATGCCGGCCGGGCCGAGGATGCCCGAATACAGCAGGATGTTGTAGTTGGGGATGGTGTCAGCGATCGGCGGGACGTTGGGGAAGGCTTCGTTGCGCGTGGGCGAGGTCACGCCCAGTGCCTTGAAGCGCCCGGCGCTGACATGCGGCACCGCCGCCGGAACCGTTGCAAAGCTCGCGGCGGTCTGCCCGCTCAGCGTGGCGGTCGTGGCTTCGGCGCTGCCCTTGTAGGGCACGTGCGTGATCTCCATGCCACTCGCGGCCTTGAGCGCCTCGGTGGCCAGGTGCAGGATCGCGCCGTTGCCCGACGATGCATAGCTGTACTGCCCGGGCTTGGCCTTCACCATCGCGATGAATTCGGCCATGGTGTTGACCGGCAGCGCCGTGGGGACCACGAACACCAGCGGCGACGACGCCACCAGGGCGACGGGCGTGAAGTCCTTCTCGACGTTGTACGGCAGCCGCTTGTAGAGCGAGCCGGTGATCGCGTGGGTGGTCACGTCGGTGAAGTAGAGCGTGTAGCCATCTGGGGCGGCCTTGGACACCAGCGCGCCGGCGATGGTGGTTCCCGCGCCGGGCCGGTTCTCGACCACGATCGTGGTGCCGAGCGCCACTGACAGTTTCTGCGCCCAGAAGCGGCCGAGCACGTCGGAGGTGCCGCCCGGCGGAAACGGGATCACCATGCGGATCGCCTTGTCCCCCGGCCACGTCTGCGCCAGCGAAGGCCCTGCGAGCAGGGTGACCGCCAGCGCACCGAGCGCAACGGCGGCGAACCGGCGCCTGGAGCGTCGCAGCGCCCGGGGATGCGTTGCGTGCAGGGCTGTGCCCTGGCAGGAGGTGAGGGTGTGCATGGCAGGCTCCCGTGGTTGGTTGAAAGGGGTGCTGTCGATCGGCGGGGCGGCGCGGGTTCAGCCCCGCCGCTGCTCGTGGTACCAGTCGAGGATCTGCTCGCCGGTCCACATCA
Source organism: Ramlibacter sp. (assembly GCA_036733845.1). Taxonomy (GTDB): domain Bacteria; phylum Pseudomonadota; class Gammaproteobacteria; order Burkholderiales; family Burkholderiaceae_C; genus Ramlibacter. Next base: position 1,590 of record DAIMZU010000546.1, on the reverse strand, counting down.
CCACGCCTTCGTGGCCCAGGATGTAGTCGTAGAGTTGCTCGAGGTACTTGATGCGATGGGGAACGCCGGTCAGGTACGGATGGATGGAGATGGCCATCACGCGCGGTGCCGTCTCGCCGTCCAGGTACAGGCGGTCGAAGTGGTCCTTGCCGCGGCGCAGGATCTCGTCGGAGGGCTGCTGCTGCACTGCGCTGATCACCACGTCGTTGATCTCGACCGTGTAGGGCACCGAGACGATTTCCCGGCTTCGGGTGCGGATGGGCACCGGCTGTTCGTCGAGCACCCAGTTGGCAACGTAGTCGATGCCTGCCTCGGCCAGCAGGTCGATCGTCTCGTCGGTTTCCGTCAGGCCCGGACTTTCCCACCCGCGGGGCGCCTTGCCGGTGAAGTCGCTGATCGCCTTGACCGTGTCGGCGATGGAGCGGGCCTGGTCGTCGACCCTGTGCATCGGCTTCTGGTGGAAGCCGTGCCCCATGAATTCCCAGCCTGCTTCGCGTGCGGCGGTGCAGGCCTCCTTGTACATGCTGCACGCGGAGCCGTTCACCGCAAAGGTGGCCTTCAGCGAGCGCCGCTCGAGTGTCTCCAGGAAGCGCCAGAACCCCACCCGCATGCCGTACTCGTGCCAGGCCCAGTTGGGCAGGTCCGGCAGCAGGGGCTGTCCCATCGGCGGCGGGAGCACGGCGCGGGGCATGGGGCCCTCCGGCGACCAGTTCTCCACGTTCACGATGGTCCACACGGCGACGCGCGCACCGCCGGGCAGCTTCAATGTCGGCCGCCGATGGATGGGCTCGTACGACACCCGGTTCCTGAAGCTGTGTCCCACGCCTTCATTTGCATTCATGTCGAGCTCCTCGAAGGACCGGCCTCGCGGTCCGTGTTTCATGCTAGGAGCGGCGTTTCCGCGGTGTCAACGAGTTTGATTTTTCTTCTCGAATAGTGGGAAAGGCGGCTGCAGCCCTGCGCCTGACGTGACTTGCGCCGATGACGATGCGCGACCTAGAATCGTTCTCACCCAATGGGAACCGAAGCGCCCCCATCCGCTCCTTCCGCGCAGACCGTCGGCCGCGCGGTCGAGCTCCTGCGGCTGATTGCGTCGAGCCAGTCGCGCAACCTGCGGCTGATCGACATCGCCGAACGCGCGGACCTCGACAAGTCCACCGCGCACCGCCTGCTGCAGCGCCTCGTGCAGGAGCGCATGCTCGTGCGCGACCCTTCGGCGCGCGGCTACCGGCTCGGCCCGCTCCTGCATGAACTCGGGCTGGCCGCGCTGCCCGATACCAACCTGCGCGAGGTCGCCCATACCCACCTCGAGGCGCTCGCGTCGGCGACAGGCGACATGGCTTTCCTGGTCAAGCGCAGTGGCTATGAAACCGTCTGCCTGGACCGGATCGCGGGCAACTTCGCGATCCAGACGCTCACGCAGGGCATCGGGGACCGACATCCACTGGGTGTCGGCGCCGGCGGCCTGGCGATCCTGGCCGCGCTCACCGAAGCCGAAGCCGCCATCGTGGTGCGGGCGGTGTCGCCGCAGCTTCGGCGTTACAAGTTGACCGAGAAGCTGCTGCGCGAGAGAGTCGCGCAGGCCCGCAT
>DAIMZU010000545.1:0-2812 GCA_036733845.1 Ramlibacter sp. | reverse complement strand
CCTGCTCGATGGTCATGGCCCACTCCTGGTGCAGCATGGTCTTGGTGATGCCGTTCGCGAAGGTGGGGCCCGCCGCCAGGTCCCCGGCGAGCCGGGTGGCCTCGGCCAGCAGCACGGAAGGCTCGCACAGGCGGTTGAAGAATCCCCAGCGCTCGCCCTCTTCCCCGCCGAGCGCGCGGCCGGTGTAGAGCAGCTCGCTCGCGCGGCCCTGCCCGACGATGCGCGGCAGCATCGCGCAGGCGCCCATGTCGCAGCCGGCCAGCCCGACCCGGTTGAACAGGAAGGCCGTGCGGCTGCGCGCGGTGCCCAGCCGCAGGTCCGATGCCATCGCCAGGATGGCGCCGGCGCCGGCGCACACGCCGTCGACCGCGGCGACGATGGGCTGCGGGCAGGTGCGCATCGCCTTGACCAGGTCACCGGCCATGCGCGTGAACATGAGCAGCACGGGCGCCTTCAGCCGCACGAGCGGGCCGATGATCTCGTGCACGTCGCCGCCCGAGCAGAAATTGTCCCCCGCGCCGGCGAGCACCACCGCGTGCACGTCGGTCGCCCATTTCAGGCGGCCGAACAGGTCGCGCAGTTCGGCGTAGGAGTCGAAGGTCAGGGGATTCTTGCGCTCGGGGCGGTCCAGCGTGACAGTGGCCACGCCGTCCTGCACCTCCCAGCGGAAATGCCGGGCGGCGTAGCCTGCCAGGGCCTGCCGGTTGCCGGCGGCGAGCGCGGGGTCGAGCCCCTCGGGGGTGTCATTGGGCATACGGGTCCTTGACGATGGGCGTGGCCGCCTGGAGGGATTTTTCGCGTTCGAGGTTGCGTTCGAGCTGAGACTTGCCGGAGCGGTACTGCACGGGCCAGGCCAGGTCACGGTAGCCGATGCGCGCGGCTTCCAGCAGCGTCCAGGCCGGGTTGGCCAGGTGCGGCCGCGCGACGGCGCAAAGGTCGGCGCGCCCGGCGGCAATGATGCTGTTGACCTGGTCGGCGTCGGTGATCGCCCCCACCGCCATCGTGGCGATGCGCGCCTCGTTGCGGATCCGGTCGGCGAAGGGCGTCTGGTACATGCGGCCGTACACCGGCTTCTGGTCGCGGCTCACCTGGCCAGACGAGCAGTCCACCAGGTCGCAGCCGGCCTCCTTGAAGGCGCGCGCGATCTCGACCGCGTCGTCCGGCGTGATGCCGCCCTCGACCCAGTCGTGGGCCGAGATGCGCACTGACATCGGCAGGTCGGCCGGCCAGGCCGCACGCATGGCGCGGAACACCTCGAGCGGAAAGCGCAGCCGGTTCTCCAGCGTGCCGCCGTAATCGTCGGTGCGCAGGTTGGTCAGGGGCGAGATGAAGCCGGACAGCAGGTAGCCGTGCGCGCAGTGCAGCTCGAGCCAGTCGAAGCCGCAGGCGGCGCCCCGCACCGTACTGTGCACGAAGTCGTCGCGGATGCGGTCCATGTCCTCGCGCGTGGCGGCCCGGGCCCAGTCGCTCACGCCGTCGATGTATTGGATGGGCGATGGGGCCACCAGCGGCCAGTTGCCTTCGGGCAGGGGCAGGTCCTCGCCGTCCCAGGGCGCGCGGGTGGAGCCCTTGGCGCCCGCATGGCCGAGCTGAAGGCCGATCTTCGTGCCCGACTGGGCGTGCACGAAGTCGACGATCCGCTTCCAGGCCTGCTGCTGCGCGTCGTTCCACAGGCCGGGGCAGCCCGGGGTGATGCGCGCGTCGGCCGACGGGCAGGTCATCTCGGTCATCACCAGCCCTGCGCCGCCCAGCGCCCGGGCGCCCAGGTGGACCAGGTGGAAATCGCCGGGAATGCCGTCGACGCAGGAGTACTGCGCCATGGGCGAGACCACCACGCGATTGCGCAGCGTGGTCGAGCGCAGCGAGAACGGGGTGAACATGGGCGGGATCGGCTGCTGCTGCGCGGGATCGCGCCGGACACCGGCGAGCGCGGCCATCCAGTCCTCGTAGCCTTCGACATAGCCGGGATCGCGCAGCCGCAGGTTCTCGTGGCTGATGCGCTGGCTGCGCGTGAGCAGCGAGTAGGCGAACTGCTCGGGCGGCAGGTGCGCATAGCGCGCGACGTTCTCGAACCACTCGGTGGAGTTTCGCGCGGCGTTCTGGATCTTGAGCACCTCGACGCTGCGCACCGCCTCGTATTCGCGCAGGGCCGCGTTCAGGTCGCCGGGCTGGCGGCCGATGCAGCGCGCCAGTTCGATCGAATCCTCCAGCGCGAGCTTGGTGCCCGAGCCGATCGAGAAATGCGCCGTGTGCGCTGCGTCGCCCATCAGGACCACGGGCGCCTGGCCGTTGTGGTGCACCCAGGTGCGGCACACCACGCGCGGAAAGCGGATCCACTGGGCCGAGCCGCGCAGGTGCGCGGCATTGGACATCAGCGCGTGGCCGTCCAGGTACTTGGCGAACAGCTTCTCGCAGAAGGCGATGGACTCTTCCTTCTCCATTTTGTCCAGGCCCGCCGCCTGCCACACCGATTCCGGCGCTTCGACGATGAAGGTCGAGGTGTCGCCGTCGAACTGGTAGGCATGCGCCTGGAACCAGCCGTGCTCGGTTTCCTCGAACGCGAAGGTGAAGGCCTCGAACTTGCGGTGCGTGCCCAGCCAGACGAAGCGGCATCGCCGCAGGTCGATGTCGGGCTGGTAGGTCTGCGCGTACTTGGTGCGGATGCGGCTGTTGAGGCCGTCGCTGGCGATGATGAGGTCCGCGTCCGGATAATCCAAGTCATCCTGGACGTCGGTTTCGAAGACCAGCCTCACCCCGAGTTCCTCGCAGCGCCGCTGCAGGATGTTCAGCAGGCGCTTGCGGCCGATGCCGC
>DAIMZU010000544.1:0-2826 GCA_036733845.1 Ramlibacter sp. | reverse complement strand
CCACCACCCCCTTCTGGTTGGGGGCGGTGAGTTCTTCGCCGGTGGCCTCGTGGACGATCTTGACCTTCCAGCCGTACATGGCCACGCCGGGGCTGCCGAAGCGGCTGGGCTTCTTTTCGACGCCATTGGCGATGGTCAGGATGGGCCAGCCGGTCTCGGTCTGCCAGTAGTTGTCGACGATGGGCACCCGCAGGGCCTCGCTGATCCACCGGGCGGTGGGTTCATCCAGCGGCTCACCCGCCAGGAACAGCGCCTTGAGGCTGCCCAGGTCGTACTTGGCCAACAGCGCCGGGTCGTGCTTCTTGAGCACCCGGATCGCGGTCGGCGCGCTGAACATGACGTCGACCTTGTACTTCTCGACCAGGCTCCACCAGACACCTGCATCCGGCCGGATCGGCAGGCCTTCGTAGAGGATGGTCGCCATGCCCGCGATCAGCGGGCCATAGACGATGTAGCTGTGGCCGACCACCCAGCCGATGTCGCTGGTGCAGAAGTACGTGCCACCGGCCTGGCCCTGCATGATGTGCTTCATGCTCGCGGCGAGCGCCACCGCATAGCCACCCACGTCCCGCTGGACACCCTTGGGCTTGCCGGTGGTGCCACTGGTGTACATGGTGTAGCTGATCTCGTTGGACTCGAGCCATTCGCACGCCACCTCTTCGCCTGCGTGGCGGGCGGCCAGGTCCGCCCAGGCATGGTCGCGGCCGGCGACCCGCTCCATCGGCGACAGCCCGCGGTCGAACATCAGCACCGACTCCGGCTTGTGGGCCGACAGGCGGATCGCCTCGTCCAGCAGCGGCTTGTAAGGCACCACCTTGCCGCCGCGGGAGCCGGCGTCGGCGCTGACGATCAGGCGCGGCGAGGCGTCCTCGATCCGCGAGGCGAGCGACACCGAGGCGAAGCCGCCGAACACCACGCAGTGGATGGCGCCGATGCGCGCACAGGCGAGCATGGCGAACACCGCCTGGGGGATCATCGGCATGTAGATGAGGACGCGGTCGCCGCGGCCCACGCCGAGCGAGCGCAGCATCGCGGCGGCGCTCTGCACCTGCTCGTGCAACTGCGCGAAGGTGTAGGTTTCCTCCACGCCAGTCTCGGTGGAGACGTGGATCAGGGCGGGCTGGGCGCCGCGCTCGGCCAGGTGCCGGTCGACCGCGTTGTGGCACAGGTTGGTGCGGCCTCCGGTGAACCAGCGGGTGAAGGGCGGGTTGTCGTTGTCGCAGATGCGCTGCGGCATGGACTGCCAGTCGATCAGGCGCGCCTGCTCGGCCCAGAAAGCATCCGGCTGCTCGACCGAGCGCTGGTAGAAGTCCAAATAACCCATCATCGTCTCCTCAGAAGCTGTGATTCCGTGGCCCGGGCGGGCCTGCCTGCGGGCCCCTCACTTGATCAGGGCCAGCACCTCTCGAAACCGGGGATGCTCGTGGCCTCGCAGCCACTCGAAGGCCACCATCTCGGTGGTCACCAGTTCGACGCCGGCGCCGGCCAGCCGGTCGAAGGCGGCGTCGCGGTTGCGCTCGGTGCGCGAGCCGCAGGCGTCGGTGACCACCCAGACCTCGAACTCGTCCTCCAGCAGTTCCAGGGCTGTCTGCAGCAGGCACACGTGCGCCTCGCAACCTGCCAGCACCAGCGTGCCCCGCTCCGGGGCCGCCGCAGCGGGGGGCTTCTGCAGGTGCCGCGGCAGGCTGCGGGCGTTGCCGGCCGCGGGCCTGGCGGGCGGCCTCAGGTGGGGGCGCAGCACCTGCGCGGCGCTGAAATCGTGTTTGTCGACGACGGTCTGCGAGGCGGGCAACGCTGCGCGAAGCTGCGGGTCGGTCGGGCCGAGCCCGGCGGGATTCTGCTGCGCCAGCCACGTGGGCACGCCCAGCAGACCGGCGATGCGGGCCAGGCGCGTGGCCTGCGAGAGCACGGCCCCGCCATCGTGGATGGCAGGCATCAGTCGCTGCTGGAAATCCAGCAGCACAAGTTGGGAGTCGTCGGCATCGAGGAGCATGCAGCCATTATTTCAGCCCCGGGACCTGTCCCCGACCTGACGCGGCCGGCGTTCCCGCCCCGCCGCTGCCCTGTGAGTCCTGTCAGGCCGGCCTGCGCGGATGAGGTAAGCTCAGCAGATGGTCCCCCGCGCGTGCGCCCTCCTCCTGCTGTCCGTCTGCCTGGCAAGCCAGGCCGCACCGGAGCGCGCCACAGATTCGGCAGGCGATCGCCTCCTGGACCGCCTGGAGCAGGTCGGGCAGTCCGTCCGGGAACGCGCCGGCTCCGTGCGCGAGCAGGCCACCGGACTGGTCGGCCACGCCCTCGGCTTCCTGGGCGTGCCCTATCGGCGTGGCGGCGAATCGGCCGAGACCGGCTTCGACTGCAGCGGCTTCGTGCGCGCCATCTACGAGCAGACCTTCGGCCTGGTCCTGCCGCGCCGCGCCAACGAGCAGGCCGCCGCCACCCAGGTGATCGACCGCAGCGAACTGCAACCCGGCGACCTGGTGTTCTTCAACACCATGCGGCGGGCGTTCAGCCACGTGGGCATCTACGTCGGCGACGGCAAGTTCATCCACGCGCCGCGCGCCGGCGCACAGGTGCGCGTCGAGAGCATGACCACCAGCTACTGGTCCCGCCGCTTCGACGGCGCGCGCCGGGTGGAAGGCGATTCACGTCCCTGAGGGGGGATTGGCGGACGGCAGGTTAAAGACGTTCGTCTGTAGAACTGGCGCGCCACTCCCCTCCCCCCTTTACTTCTTCACCGGCGGAAGGTCCGTGCAGCTCCCGTGGGCGGCTTCGGCAGCGAGGCCGATGGTTTCGCCGAGGGTGGGATGGGGGTGGATGGTCTTGCCG
>DAIMZU010000543.1:0-2826 GCA_036733845.1 Ramlibacter sp. | reverse complement strand
CCTTTCAATGGGGGCGCGCAGTCGTGCGCACCGGATACGGAGTAGGCGGACCGGAGTCGGACGCCTGGACGAAGGGATGGGGTCTGCCGCGAGCAGACCCGCGACGATCAGTAGCGATTGCCGCCGTAGCCGCCGGCGCGCGGGGCACGCGCCTCCATGGGCTTTGCGACGTTCACGACCATGTCGCGGCCGCCCATGTCCCGACCATGCAGGGCCTGGATGGCGGCATTGGCTTCAGCGGCAGAGGCCATCTCGACAAAGCCGAAGCCTTTGGAGCGGCCGCTGTCGCGGTCCATGACGACCTTGGCACTGCCGACCGAGCCGAACTCACTGAAAGTGCGATGCATGTCGTCGTCGCTGAAGGTGTAGGGCAGGTTGCCCACGTAGAGCTTGTTTTCCATGATGTCTCCATTGAGGAAGGTGCCGCGCAGCGGAACGCCGCGCGGTGCACAACGCCAGAGAACATCGAGAGGGATTCAGACAACGACGCGGTGGGTTTCGAGCCCGCCGGAGGGAGAAAGTAATGCCTTGAAGAGCGACGATCTGTTCAACGTCTAGCAACTCGCAGGTTAACACGTTATGCACGTTGGTGCTGAACTGCGCCGGGATAAAGTTCGATGTTCGAATCGAAGGAGCTGAGCGATGAACGTTGGATTGATCGGCCTTGGAGCCATGGGCCAGGGCATGGCTCGGTCGCTGCTGCGGGCAGGCCATGCCGTCAGAGTTCACGATCTAAGGCGGGAGATGGTCGAAGCGCTCGTCCAGGATGGCGCGACCGGCGCCGAATCTCCGGCCCAGCTCGCAGCCGACTGTGACGTCATCGTCTCGGTGGTCGTCAATGCCGCCCAGACCGATGACGTGCTGTTCGGAGCGAGCGGTTGCGCCGCGGCGATGAGACGGGGCAGTGTCTTCGTGATGTGCTCGACCGTCGACCCCCACTGGTCGGCTTCGCTCGAATCGCGCCTGGAGGCCATGGGCTTCCTGTATCTCGATGCGCCCATTTCGGGAGGCGCGGCGAAGGCGGCTGCCGGGCAGATCACGATGATGACGGCAGGCCGCCCGGAAGCCTACGCGGCGGCGGGCGGCGTGCTGGATGCCTTGGCCGCCAAGGTGTATCGGCTGGGCACGCGCGCCGGCGCCGGCAGCAAGGTGAAGATCATCAATCAGCTGCTCGCTGGCGTGCACATCGCGGCAGCGGCCGAAGCGATGGCGCTCGGCCTGCGCGAAGGCGTGGACGCAGAAGCCTTGTACGAGGTGATCACACACAGTGCGGGCAACAGCTGGATGTTCGAGAACCGCATGCCGCACGTGCTGACGGGCGACTACACCCCGCTGTCGGCGGTCGACATCTTCGTCAAGGACCTCGGGCTGGTGCTCGACGTCGCACGCGCGACGAAGTTCCCGCTTCCGTTGTCGTCCACGGCCCACCAGATGTTCATGCAGGCCTCGAGTGCGGGACACGGTCGCGAGGACGATAGCGCGGTGATCAAGATTTTCCCGGGGATCGAACTGCCGCACTCCGGGTCGACGGACTCGTGAGTCCGGGTGGCGTCGCAGCTGCTGCAATGGCGACGTGGGAAGATGCCCGCCTCTCAGGCCGGCATCAACTGCGTCGTCGAGCGGCGAGGTTCTCGATCGCGTCCACCAGCGTCTGGGGAGCGATCGGCTTGACGAGATGCCCGTCGAAGCCGGCCTGCAATGCGCGTTCGACGTCGGAGTTCTGGCCCCATCCGGAAAGCGCCAGCACGCCCATCGCGCGGCCCCAGTCGCTCTCCCGCAGGGCCTGGCAGGCGCCGTAGCCGTCCAGGCGGGGCATGCCCAGGTCCAGCACGACCGCCTCCGGGCGCAGCGACTCGGCATGCGCCAGTCCCTCGACGCCGTCGTAGGCGGTGAACACCTCGTAGCCCGTGGCGCGCAGGACCTCCGCCATCGTGTCTGCGGCATCACGGTTGTCGTCCACGATCAGCACGCGCCGGCGCGGCGTGTCCGCGACCTCGGTCGCTATGGTCGGAGCTGGCGGCTGCTGCATGCCTGCATCCGCGTGCAGCGGGAGGCGCACGATGAACTCGCTGCCCTTGTTCAATCCCCGGTTGTGCGCCTCGACCGAACCGCCATGCAGTTGCGTCAGGCGCTGCACCAGCGACAAGCCGATACCCGGGCCCCCGCTGCCCACCTGCCCGAAATGCTGGGCGCCCTGGTAGAACAGCTCGAACACCCGAGGCAGCTGCTCGGGCGGGATGCCGATGCCCTGGTCGCGCACCGCCACCACGGCCTGCCCATCGCGCGTCGACACCACCACCGCGACCGGCCGCCCCGCAGCGGAGTATCGGGCGGCGTTCGTCAACAGGTTGAGCAGCACCTGCACCAGCCGGACCTCGTCGCCGAGCACCCACACGGGCGCGGGCGGAAGCTCCAGCGTCAACGGGTGATCACCGGCCCCCAGTGCGGCTCGCGCGTTGTCGACGGCCGCTTGCACCACCTCCTGCAGCGTCACCGGAGCTAGCCGCAGTTCCAGCTTGCCGCGTGTGATGCGGCTCACGTCCATCAGGTCGTCGATCATGCGGGCGAGGTGACTGACCTGGCGACTGATCATGCCGGCGTGGGCGACCAGGCGGGGCTCACCGCGGCCGTGGCGATGGATCAACTCCGCCGCGCTGCGGATCGGCGCGAGCGGATTGCGCAACTCGTGCGCCAGCGTGGCAAGGAACTCGTCCTTGCGCCGGTCCGACTCCAGCAAGGCCGCCTCGGCGCGCTTGCGATCGGAGATGTCGCGCTGGGTGCCCCAGGCGCGCACCAGCCGGCCACCCTCCAGCACCGCCACCAGGC
>DAIMZU010000542.1:0-2853 GCA_036733845.1 Ramlibacter sp. | reverse complement strand
CTGGGCGCCCACATCGCCATCGACAAGCGCCTGCCCGCGCAGGCCGGAATGGGCGGCGGCTCCTCGGATGCAGCCACCTGCCTGCTGGCACTCAACCGGCTGTGGGGGCTGGGCCTGGCGCTGCCCCAGCTCGAATCGATCGGCCTGGCACTGGGCGCGGACGTGCCTTTCTTCCTGCGCGGGCGCAACGCCTGGGTCGAAGGAATCGGCGAGCAGATCACGCCGCTGCAACTCCCCCCGGCGCGCTTCGTGGTGGTCAAGCCCCCCGACGGGCTGGAGACCGCGCGCATTTTTTCCGACCCGCATTTGAGCCGCTCCACGAAGCCTGCTATACTCTCTGGCTTTGCTGCAGTGCATAACGATGCGCTGGACAAGAGCGGCGGCGACGAGCACACAAGCGATCTCGCCTACGGTTTTGGCCACAACGACCTGCAGCCGGTTGCCCAGCGGCTTTGCCCCGGGATCTCGCAAGCCCTCGAATGGCTTTCGGCCCAGGGACTTCGCGGGCGCATGACCGGCTCAGGCAGCGCGGTTTTTGCCCGGCTGATGCCGGGCGTGGTGCCAGGGCCTCTCCCCTCGGGGTGGGGTGATGGCTGGATCGTGAAGACCTGCAGCAACCTGGATGTCCATCCCCTGGCGGGCTGGGCAGACAGCGACAGTCATCGGTAGACGGCCTTCGGGCCGCCGACCTGTGTAGGGGAGTCGCCAAGTTGGTTAAGGCACCGGATTTTGATTCCGGCATGCGAGGGTTCGAGTCCTTCCTCCCCTGCCAAACCTTTTAGCCGAAGGCACGCATGGCGTGCCTTCGTTCCGTGGGACGCACCTCATCGTGCGCCAGGCGCGGCGGGAACGCGTGGGATGTACCGCCGTTTCCGCTTTCCAGGCATCTTCGTTCACTCGCTGCTCCGCTCATGCAGGCTGCTCCCGCTCCCGACTTCATGGTCTTCACCGGCAACGCCAATCCGGCGCTGGCCGCCGAGATCGCCGGCCACCTCGGCATCTCCCTGGGTGCGGCGGCCGTCGGCCGCTTCTCCGACGGCGAGGTCACGGTGGAGATCAACACCAACGTCCGCGCCCGCGATGTCTTCGTGGTGCAGCCCACCTGCGCCCCGACGAATGACACGCTCATGGAACTGCTGATCATGGTCGACGCGCTCAAGCGCGCCTCGGCCGAACGCATCAGCGCCGTGATCCCCTACTACGGCTATGCCCGCCAGGACCGCCGCCCGCGCTCGTCGCGCGTGCCGATTTCGGCCAAGGTGGTGGCCAACCTGCTGCAGACCGTCGGCGTCTCGCGGGTGCTCACCATGGACCTGCACGCCGACCAGATCCAGGGCTTCTTCGACATTCCGGTCGACAACATCTACGCCTCGCCCGTGCTGCTGCACGACCTGCGCCAGCAGAAATACGAGGACCTGATCGTCGTCTCGCCCGACGTCGGCGGCGTGGTGCGCGCCCGCGCGCTGGCCAAGCAGCTCGGCTGCGACCTCGCCATCATCGACAAGCGCCGCCCCAAGGCCAACGTCAGCGAGGTGATGCACGTCATCGGCGAGATCGACGGCCGCAACTGCGTCATCATGGACGACATGATCGACACCGCCGGCACGCTGGTGAAGGCAGCCGAAGTGCTCAAGGAGCGCGGCGCGCGCAAGGTCTACGCCTACTGCACGCACCCCATCTTCTCGGGCCCCGCCATCGACCGCATCTCCAAGGGCAGCGCCCTCGATGAGGTGGTGGTCACCAACACCATCCCCCTGTCCGATGCCGGCCGTGCCTGCAGCAAGATCCGCCAGCTCACGGTGGCCCCGCTGATCGCCGAGACCATCCAGCGCATCGCCAAGGGCGAGTCGGTCATGAGCCTTTTCTCGGAGCAGGAAAACCTGTTCTGAACCCGTGGCGGGGCCGATGCCCCGCCTTTTTCAACCGGAGCCACACTGGTCGCGGTGGGCTCGACAAGGAGTCATCATGAAATTTGTCGCTTTCGAGCGCGCCAAGCAGGGAACGGGTGCGAGCCGCCGTCTGCGCAACACCGGCAGGACCCCGGGCATCGTCTACGGCGGCGAGGGCCAGCCCCAGCTCGTCGAACTGGACCACAATGCCCTGTGGCACGCCCTCAAGAAGGAAGCCTTCCATTCCTCCATCCTCGAGATGGAACTCGGTGGACAGGTCGCCAAGGTGCTGCTGCGTGACGTGCAGTACCACCCGTTCAAGCAACTGGTGCAGCACGTGGACTTCCAGCGCGTGGACGCCCGCACCCGCCTGCAGAACAAGGTGCCGGTGCACTACGTGAAGGCCGACGAAAGCCCCGCCGTCAAGCTCGACGCCTGCGTGGTCAACCACGTGATCTCCGATCTCGAGATCTCCTGCCTGCCGGCCGACCTGCCCGAGTTCATCGAGGTCGACCTTTCCGGGCTCAAGAAGGGCCAGTCGCTGCACCTGAACGACATCCAGCTGCCCAAGGGCGTCGTTGCCGTCACCCGCGGCAAGAAGAACCCTGTGCTCGTGTCGGTGGTCGCACCGGTCGAGGAAACCCCGGCCGAGCCGGTGGCCGCCGCCCCCGCGGCGCCCGCCAAAAAGGGCAAGGGCAAGAAGTGACGACGTAAAGAAGGGCCCGCGACGCGGGCCCTTCTTCCATGGGCATCGCCGCCATGATCAAGCTGTTTGTCGGCCTGGGCAATCCCGGCCCCGAGTACGAAGCAACGCGACACAACGCCGGCTTCTGGTGGATCGATGCGCTTGCGCGCGAACTCAAGGTCGACCTTGCGTCAGACCGCAACTGGCGCGGCCGCGCGGCCCGCGCGAACGTCCATGGGCACGTGCTGTGGCTGCTCGAGCCCCAGACGTTCATGAACC
>DAIMZU010000541.1:0-2855 GCA_036733845.1 Ramlibacter sp. | reverse complement strand
TGCCCACGGTGTCGTGCATGCCCCATTCGAAAGCCAGCTTGAGTTTGGTGCCCACGCCGTCCGTGCCCGAGACCAGCACCGGCTCGCGGTAGCGCTTGGGCACCTCGAAAAGGGCGCCGAAGCCGCCGATGCCGGCGAGGACGCCCTCGCGCATGGTCTTGCGGGCCAGAGGCTTGATGCGCTCGACCAGCGCGTCGCCGGCGTCGATGTCGACGCCGGCATCCTTGTAGGAGAGGGGGGCTTGGGTCATGTGGGCATGGGGCTGGCGGGCAGGCCCGGCAACGGGCCGGCCGGCCATCCCGAATAGAATTTGGGGGATTCTACTTTTCGAATGAAACAAATCGCGCTGGACATCGGCCTGGCACGTGGACCGACGCTGGCCGACTTTTTCGCCGGGCCGAACGAGGCCGCCCTGGCCCACCTGAAGCTGTGGGTGGGCAGCTCCCTGCGGTCACCGGTGCCCACTTACCTCTGGGGAGCCGCCGCCAGCGGCAAGTCCCACCTGCTGCACGCGCTCGCCGAAGAGTTCCGCGGCCAGGGGGCGGCGTTCGGCTGGCTGGATGCCAGCCGTCAGGATCCGCCCAGCTTCGACGAGCGCTGGACCGCCGTCCTGATGGACGACGTCCACCTGTACAACGCCATCCAGCAGCAGGCCGCCTTCAACTGGTTCGTCAATGCGCAGACGCTGCAGCGCGGCCTGGTCGCAGCCGGCAGCCTTCCGCCAGCCGACCTGCCGCTGCGCGAGGACCTGCGCACCCGCCTCGGCTGGGGCCATGTGTACCAGTTGCACGTGCTCTCCGAGCCCGAGCGCCGGGCCGTGCTGCGCCAGGCGGCGGACGCGCGCGGCGTGTTCCTCGCCGACGAGGTCACCGACTGGATCCTCGCGCGCTTCTCGCGCGACCTCGGCAGCCTCATGCAGCTGCTCGAGCGCCTCGACGCCTACGCACTGCAGACGCAGCGGGCCATCACCATCCCTCTTGTGCGCGCCATGCTGGAGAACGAGTGACCAACACCCCCGCCACACGCCCGCGGCTGGCCCTTTTCGATCTGGACCACACCCTGTTGCCGATCGACTCCGACCACGCCTGGGGCCAGTTCACCCTGGACATCGGCTGGACCGACCCGGGGCATTTCAAGGCCCGCAACGACGAGTTCTTCGCGCAGTACCAGGCCGGAACGCTCGACATCCACGACTACGTCCGCTTCGCCACCGAGGCGATCCGCCTGCGCGGGCGCGAGGCCGCGCTGGCTGCGCGCGAGCGCTTCATGCGCGAGGTGATCCGGCCGTCCATCCATCCGCAGGCGCTCGCGCTGCTCGAGCAGCACCGCGCAGCCGGCGAGCTGGTAATGATCGTCACCGCCACCAACGAGTTCGTCACGCGGCCCATCGCCGACCTGCTCGGCGTGCAGGAGCTGATCGCCGTGCGGCTCGCGCGCGGCGCCAACGGCTGGATCACCGGCGAGATCGACGGCGTGCCCTCGATGCGCGGCGGCAAGGTGCTGCGCTTCGAGCAGTGGCTGCGAGAGCGTGGCCTGGCCTGGGATGACGTCGAGACCACCTTCTATTCCGACTCCATGAACGACCTGCCGCTGCTGGAACTCGCCACGCATCCCGTCGCGACCAACCCCGACAACCGGCTGCGCCACATCGCCGCCGAGCGCGGCTGGCGCATACTCGACCTGTTCACATGATCAAGAAACTCATCGACCGGCTGCTCGACGCCACCGGCACCCGTGCCCGTCCCAAGTTCGGCAAGCGCCGCGAAATCGGCCCCGCCGAGCACGGCATCGACGTCTCGCTCGTCGACGAGCGCGCGTCCAACGTGGTGCAGACCCTCCAGCAGGCGGGCCACCAGGCCTACATCGTGGGCGGCGCGGTGCGCGACCTCCTGCTGGGCCTGCGTCCCAAGGACTTCGACGTCGCCACCAGCGCCACGCCCGAGCAGGTCAAGTCGCTGTTCCGCCGGGCCTTCATCATCGGCCGGCGCTTTCGCATCGTCCACGTGGTCTATGGCCGCGGGCGCGAGCACGAGGTCATCGAGGTCTCCACCTTTCGCGCCTACATGGACAACGCCGCCGCCGAGCAGGTGGCCGGCAACGAAAAGACCAGCCGCAACGAGCTTGCCGGCATGAAGCACGCGGTCGACGCGAGCGGCCGGGTGCTGCGCGACAACGTCTGGGGTCCCCAGGAAGAAGACGCCACGCGGCGCGACTTCACTGTCAATGCGCTCTACTACGACCCGCAGACGCAGACGGTGGTCGACTACCACGGCGGCCTGCCCGATGCGCGCAAGAAGCTCCTTCGCATGATCGGCGACCCCGCTGCGCGCTACCGCGAGGATCCGGTGCGCATCATCCGGGCGGTGCGCTTCGGCGCCAAGCTCGCGCCGCTGGGCTTCCGCCTCGAACCCAAGACGGCCGCCCCCCTGGTGCCCAGCCTGCCGCTGCTGTCGGACGTGCCCCAGAGCCGCCTGTTCGACGAGATGCTCAAGCTGCTGCAGACGGGCCATGCGCTGGCCACGATCGAGCAGCTGCAGGCGCTCAGGCTGGCCGATGGCATCTACCCGCTGCTCTCCCTGGCGGTCGAGCGATCTGCCGATCCCTTCGTGCGGGCGGCGCTGCAGGACACTGACCGCCGGGTGAGCGAGGGCAAGCCGGTGGCGCCGAGCTTCCTGCTCGCCTGCGTCCTGTGGTCCGACGTGCGCGAAGGCTGGGCCCGCCGCCTCGCCGACAGGCGGCCACCGTTCCCGGCGCTTCAGGAAGCGGTCGACGAGGTGTTCGACCGGCGCATCGGCGACGTGTCCGGCCGCGGCAAGCTCGGCGCCGACATGCGCGAGATCTGGATGATGCAGCCG
>DAIMZU010000540.1:0-2863 GCA_036733845.1 Ramlibacter sp. | reverse complement strand
GGACATGGTGGAGGTGGGGCGGGGCTGCCGGGGCAGACTAGCCCCGGAGGACCTGCTGCGCGTAGGCCGTTTCCCCGCATCCTCGTGCGTGGCATCCGACCTCGCCATCTTGTGTCCCGTCAACTCCTGGCATACGCTGGCATTCGGCACGCCCGGTTCGCGTTCGAGCGACCGTGAAGCAGCCGCAAGGAGCCCTTCCATGCCGAGCCCATCCGCCAGCGGCACCGCCGCGATCCGCACCCTGGCCCTCGTGGGGGCGGCGGCTGCCGGGAAGACCACGCTGAGCGAGGCCCTGCTGCGGGCCTGCGGTGTGATCGGCGCAGCCGGCAGCGTCGAGCGTGGCACCACGGTGAGCGACCACGATCCCATCGAAAAGCGCCTGCAGCATTCGCTGTACGCGTCGGTCATGCACATGGATCACGCCGGCACGCGCATCCATCTGATCGACACCCCCGGCGCGGCCGACTTCCTGGGGCAGTCGCTGCCGGCGCTGGAGGCCGTGGAGACCGTGGCCGTCGTCATCAACGCCAGCACCGGCATCGAGCCCATGGCCGTGCGCATGATGAACTACGCGCGCGACCGACAGCTCGATCGCATGATCATCGTCAACCGCATCGACACCGGGGCCGACCTGCCCGGACTGCTGGCGCAACTGCAGGAAGCCTTCGGGCGCGAATGCCTTCCCGTCAACCTGCCGGCGCAGGGGGCGAGCCGCGTGGTCGACTGCTTCTTCAACCGTGAGGGCGAGGCCGATTTTTCGACCGTCGAGGCCGCGCACCGGGCGCTGGTCGAGCAGGTGGTGGAGGTGGACGCCGCCTTCGTCGACCGGTACCTCACGGAGGGCGACGTCGACCCGTCCGAGCTCCACGCGCCGCTCGAGCAGGCCCTGCGGGAGGGTCACCTCATTCCGGTCTGCTTCGTGTCGGCGCGCACGGGCGCGGGCGTGCCTCAACTGCTGGACGTGATCGACCGGCTCCTGCCCCATCCGGCCGAGGGCAATCCGCCGCAGTTCCTCCGCGGGGAAGGCCCCGAGGCCCAGCCCATCGTGGCGCAGCCCGATGCCGCCCGGCATGTGCTGGCGCACGTGTTCAGGATCGCCAACGACCCGTACGTCGGCAAGATGGGCATCTTCCGCGTGCACCAGGGTACCGTCACGCCAGGCACGCTGCTGTACGTCGGCGACGGGCGCAAGCCCTTCAAGGTGGGCCACCTGTTCATGCTCCAGGGCAAGGACCATGTCGAGGTGGCGCGCGCCCTTCCGGGGGACATCTGCGCCGTGGCCAAGGTCGAGGAACTTCACTTCGATGCGGTGCTGCACGATGCGGCCGAGGACGACCACATCCACCTCAAGCCGCTGGACTTCCCCGTGCCCGTCCATGGCCTTGCCATCGAGCCCCGGCGGCGCGGCGACGAGCAGCGCCTCTGGGAGATCCTCGGCAAGCTCGTCGACGAAGACCCCTGCCTGCGCGTCGAACGGCCCGCGGGCACCCACGAGACCGTGGTGTACGGCCTGGGCGAGCTGCACCTGCGCATCCTGCTCGATCGCCTGCGCGAAGTGCACCGCTTCGAAGTGGAGTCCCGTCCGCCGCGCATCGCCTACCGCGAGAGCATCACCGTCGCTGCCGAGGGCCACCACCGCCACAAGAAGCAGACTGGCGGGGCAGGCCAGTTCGGCGAGGTGTTCCTGCGCGTCGAGCCCCTGCCGCGCGGCACCGGCTTCGAGTTCGTGGACCACGTCAAGGGCGGAGTCATCCCGACCCAGTTCATGCCGGCCGTCGAGAAAGGGGTCCGCCAGGCGCTGGAGCAGGGCGTCATCGCCGGCCACCCCGTCATGGACGTGCGCGTCGTCGTGCACGACGGCAAGCACCACAGCGTCGACAGCAAGGAGGTGGCGTTCGCGACCGCGGCCCGCAAGGCCTTCATGGATGCGGTGCGGCAGGCGCGGCCCGTGGTCCTGGAACCGGTCGTGGACGTGGAAATCACCATCCCGCAGGACTGCATGGGCGACGTCACCGGCGACCTGTCCTCGCGCCGTGGCCTGGTCAGCGGCTCGGCCCACGTGGGCGCCGGCCAGGTCATCGTCAAAGGCCAGGCGCCCCTGTCCGAGCTGGCCAGCTACCAGTCACGCCTGAATTCGCTGACGGGCGGGCAGGGCCGCTACACGCTGGCGCTGTCGCACTACGACCCGGTGCCGCCGCAGGTGCAGCAGCAACTGGTGTCACAGCACCAGGTGCACGAGGACGAGTGAGGCCAGGGCCGGTTCAGCGCGGGCGGCCGATGAAGCAGCCTTCGTCCCCCGGATAGTGCGCCTCGCACACATCGCGGTTGTAGGCCTCGATGTCGGCCCATGGAATCTGGCACTGCGGCTGCGCCTCGCAGGTCGCGTTCCACTGCTGCCAGTCTTCCAGGCTGAAGCCGCGGGCGTTCTGGCGCGGCGGCATCTGCCAGGCCACCGTTTCGTGCTGCATCGAGTCCCGAACGACAGGTGACAGGGTGCCATCGCCGTTGTAGCCAGCTACGGTCGAGGGTGCTTTCGACGGCGCGGGCTCGGCCGCAGCCGGCCCGGCGGCTTCGCGAGCGACTGCCGGGCTCGACGCCAGCTCGGCGCTACCGCCGCCACCGCCGCAGGCCGCCAGCAGCGCAGTGAGCAGCAACGGCGCCAGAGATGTCGTTTTCATGGCCTGAGTCCTTCCTGATGTGTTTGTCTTGAACCTGAGCCATGGTCAATTTGCGGCTGGGCTGTGCGTGTCAGCCGCCATCCCATCCGTTTGTAGGTGCTGCAAAGCTGCGCAGGAATCGGGAATCCGTCACAACCGTCACCCCCCGTGTCACTCCCTCGTACTCCCGCGCCCCCCTCTCGTAC
>DAIMZU010000539.1:0-2869 GCA_036733845.1 Ramlibacter sp. | reverse complement strand
CCTCGAACAACTCGAAAGGATGGGCGTGGTGCTCTCGATTCTTGCAATCAGCGCCGGCGCAGCTGGCGGCTCTCTCCTGCGATGGGTGCTCGGAAAACACCTGAATGCGCTGTTCCCTTTCATACCGCCTGGAACGCTGGCTGCCAACCTTGTGGGCGGGTACCTCATAGGGATTGCTGTGGCCTTTTTCGCCGCGCACCCCTCACTCTCGCCGGAGTGGCGGCTGCTGGTCATCACCGGCTTCCTTGGGGGGCTCACCACGTTCTCGACTTTCTCCGCTGAGGTGGTCGGGGAACTGATGGCAGGACGGGTGCAGTGGGCGTTGGGTGCAATTGCAGTGCACGTTGCCGGCAGCGTCGCCATGACGCTGCTTGGAATCGGTACGGTGATGACTTTCAGGACAGCGCGCACTGCGCTGTCGTAGGCGACCCCTACGAGCAGCAAGAACCCCGCGCCGGCTGTGCTAGGCGCTCTTGCACTTTCGCGGAGGGCATCGCCAAATCTTCAAGGATGGTGCAGTCCACTGTCGGCCCGCCGGCGCACGCCGAGTTGCAGCTGCGGACGAACGCGGAAAGGCTCGCCTCGAGTGGCCTGGAGTTCGGCGAGCTTCGTCTGCACCTCCTCGAGGTGCACCTGGGCGATGTCCCGCACCTCGACGCAGTCCCGCTCTGGCTGGTCCACCAGGCCGACCAGGTCGCGCACCTGTTCGATGGTGAACCCGAAATCTCGGCACCGGCGAATGAACGTCAATCGCGTATGGCCGAATCGTCGTAGTGCCGTTGGTTTCCCCCCGTCCGAGGGGCGGCGGGCAGAAGTCCCACCTCTTCGTAGTACCGGATGGTCGGCACACTGCAGCCGGTCTGCTTGGAGGCGGCACCGATGGAGTGGGCTAGGACTGCGCTCATGTGCGTATCGTAAGGGGTCACGTGCAGGAGGCGCAGCAGGGGCGCACGGCCGGCTTAACGCGGCTGACCGGCATGAACTGGGCGAAGAGCCACTCCACCGCGGCTCCGACCCCCTCGGGCGCCGAGATGGTCAGCCTGACTTCGCCACCTCCTTCCTCCATCTCGAAGTTGAAGAACTGGCAGCAGTCGCGTTCCAGGTCTACGACTGCCCTCACTTCGGCTGCCGCGTCCGCCTCATAGGCCAAGCGTAGGAGATTGCCCTGCAGCTGGTGAGACAGAAGGCTGTTCTCCGCCAAACGTTGCAACCGGTCCAGACGCGGCCTCATTTGGCTAAGTTCGAGAGTACAGGCGAGCGCCGGCGTATCGCTGGTGACCATCGTCAGCTCCCCTTCGTGCCGCAGGCCGATGCTGCTCCCGGGCTACTCGAGCAGCCGCCCCCATTCGCGGGTTCGGTGGGCCGCTTGCGCCTCCAAGCGACCACGCCAGCTACGGCAGCAAGGGCGGCTCGCCTATGCAAATTTTTTGGGTGTACGATGGGAGAGCTTGCCGAATATGTGGACGATGAGGCGACAACTCGTCCCAGCAGCAGCAAGCAAGCCTCCAAGGCGAAGCCAGGTGCCGGCGAGAGGAGAGCGCGAAGGTGAGAACGACACGCTGGTGCTCGCTCACTTCGGCTTCTCGCCGGACCGCTGGTCCCCCTGCTTTCCGGGCTGAAGCACTCACGAGGCCGCATTGTTGAACCGGTTTCAACAGGGCGGCTGGCGCAGACAACGACAGCGAGCGACTTCGAGTTCGAGCTCTCCTCGTTCGCACCTGATCTCGGTGCTGAGCAAAAAAAATGGGGTTGCCCTCTCAGACAACCCCATTTCCCCGACCGTGCCGATGGAATCGGTGCGATCGTACTCCGCGAACGGAGAAGGTCCTTTCAGACCTGCCAGATCAACTGGACTTATCGAAGCATCTCCGCGAACGGAGCAGCCCTTGCGGGCCGGATGGTTCCAGATCAACTGGACTTATCGAAGCATCTCCGCGAACGGAGCGACACCATCTGTGCTGTCGATAAAGGGAACTATAGGGCCAAGCGCGCCTTGCGTCGACGGAGATTGGAGCGTTCGGACGAACATTTTTTCTCGCGCCGGACGCCTAGCGCTCGAAATCGCGCAGCGTGTATTCAGCTCACCATCACAACCTCATTTTTGGGCCGCATCGCCTGAAAACGCGCGGATTGCCTTGTTGCAAGGGCGCCACGGCATGCAGCACCGCTCGGGCGAAACCGTCCACCGAGGTGAGCGCGCATGCCTTGAGTAATGCTGCAACCGATAAGAACGGCTGATCTTTTCCGTCCGATTCATGTATCCGGCACGCGTTTGTGATGGTTGAACGGCTACTCTGATGGATCGAGGCCACCTTCACCCGGGTGAAGGTGGCAAGAGCTGGTGAGAGACCATGGACAAGCACAACGTGCGGCTCACGCTGAGACGCCACATCGACATCGAGGCACGCCTGATCGTCCACCTCCTGTCATTGAAGCCACGACGGCACCACGTCAAGGTCCGTGTCGGCGAACTCCTCGCACTGGGCCTGACACACAAGCCGCCAGCTGCGGACGTCGATGAGAACGCTGACCCAGCGGCGAAGGCCATGGAGCTGTACGTGCCACTGGCACGCCCCGCGGACGCGTCCGTCCTGGATGCCTTGGCTGCGAGGCCGGAGCATCACCGCAACGACTGGCTGCGCGCGCGCCTTCTGGCTGGCTTCGCCGCCAGTCAAGAGGCTTCGACGCCATTGAACACACCTGCATCAGGGCCGTCGCCGGTGGATCCATTGGCATCGAATGCATCGCTCGCGAGCGCTTCGTGGAGCCCGAAGGCCCCGTCGGTTGCAATGGTGTCGCCCGCGAATCGGGACGTGGAGACGCCGCCCGCCTCTGTGCCTTCCCCCTCATCGGAGCCCCTCGACTTTGA
>DAIMZU010000538.1:0-2869 GCA_036733845.1 Ramlibacter sp. | reverse complement strand
GTCATGGCAGGTCCTGAAGGTCGTCGATCAGTCGAAGGAGCGCCGCCTGCTCGGCTTCGAGCGAAAACAGCGGGGCGCGCAGTTCGCATTGTCGCCAAAGCCGCTCGAGCAGGCTGCCCTGCGGGTCTTGTGGAGGGGCGATCTGCCCTGCGCGGCAGTCGGCCAGCAGTTCGGCCAGTGCCGCTGCATCCCCGTGTGGAAAGTAGCCTGCGTAGTCCGGGCCCAGCATGCCCACGTTGCCATCGACACGAGACGCCAGCACCGGCGTGCCGCTGCGCAGTGCCTCCATGATCACGTGGGCGCCGCCTTCCAGGGCGCTGGTGTGCACGAGCACGTGGGCCCGCTGGATCGCCCGGCGGGCCTGCGCGTGGGGCAGGGGGCCGAGCCAGCGGTAGCCCGGCGTGGCCGCCTCGGTGGCCCGGGCGCGTGCCTCCCAGTGCGGCTCGGCGGCGGCGCCGATGTGGTCGATGCGGATGTCCAGGCGGCCGGCCAGCTCGATCGCCGCGTCGAACAGTGTCTGCGGACTCTTGACCTCTCGCAGGTGGCCCACCATCACCGCCTTCAACTGGCGCGGTCCCTTGGCCACGGTCTGCCAGGCACTGGTGGACTGGTAGATCACACGCGCCTTGCCGCGCACCGGTGCCGGGAGCGCCTCGATGCCGAGCGGCTGCAGCACGACGAGCGCGCCCGCGGCTTCCACCGAAGCCCGCGCCTGCGCGTTCGCCGGCAGGTCCTGGTACAGATCGGTGCCGGTCAGCACCACGCCGAGGCCGCGGCCGCCGCGCCCGCGTGCCCAGGCCTCGATCGATGCGGCGGAGCGCCGCGCGTGCAGGGCCAGCAGCACCTCGTCTCTGTCCGGCCGGGCCTGCGCCCGGGTGTCCGGCCACTGGATGGCGATCCGGACATCATGGCGGCCCGAGAGCAGGGCGTGCCACCGCCGGGCGGTCTGCCAGTTGCCATTGTTGGCAGCGGCGAGCGCGGGGCTTACGATGACGATCGATGAGCGATGCACGCGAGAGTTATACCGCCGCTGCGGTCGAGGCTGCCCCGCCAGGCGTGGCGTTCCGGCGCGCCGGGCCGCGCGCGCTGCGCGCCATCCTCTCGTTCGAGCGCGAGCGCACGGTGCGGCTCGCGCATGCGTTCCTGCAGGCGCTCGGGCCCACCCTCACCGTGCCGCGGCGTGCAGAGCTCAACCCGCCCCTGTGGGAGTGGGGCCACCTGGCGTGGTTCGAGCAGTGGTGGATTGCGCGCAATCCGCAGCGCGGCGCCGGTGCGCAGGCCGACCCGCTCGCCGTACGCGCCCCCAGCGACCTGCCATCCGCCGATGCCTGGTACGACTCCAGCCGCGTGCCGCACGACCTGCGCTGGGAACTGCCCCTGCCGGGGCCCGCGGCCACGCTCGACTGGCTGGCCCGCACGCGCGGCCAGACCCTGGCCCTGCTCGACGCGCTGCCGCACGACGCTTCCGACGCCGAGCTGTACTTTTTCCGGCTTGCCGCTGCGCACGAAGCCATGCATGGCGAAGCCGCCTGCTACATGGCCCGCGCGCTTGGGGTGCCGCTGCCTGCCGAAGTGGCCGCGCGGTCCGCCCCCCCGCCGCCTGGCGCACCATCCGAGCTGCACCTGCCTGCGCAGGTCTGGCAGCTTGGCTCGGCCGGCGAGGGCTTCTGCTTCGACAACGAATGCCGGGCGCACCCAGTGCACCTGGAAAGCCTGCGCATCGACGCGCAGCCCGTGTCCTGGAGCCGCATGGCCGAGTTCGCGCGTGCCGGCGGCTACGACGGCCCGGCCGCCTGGACAGCCGAAGGCTGGGCCTGGCGGCAGCAGGCGCTGCCTGCCCGCGTCGAGGTGCCCGATTCGCCCGAACCTGCGGTGCACCTGAGCGCCCACGAGGCCGACGCCTGGTGCCGCTGGGCGGGGCGGCGCCTGCCCACCGAGGCCGAGTGGGAGTGCGCCGCCTGCACCTTGCCTGGATTCGCCTGGGGCGCGGTGTGGGAGTGGACCGCGTCGGCCTTCGCGCCCTACCCGGGTTTCGAGCCGCACCCCTACCGCGACTATTCGGCACCGTGGTTCGGCAGCCGGCGCGTGCTTCGCGGCGCATGCACGGCGACCTCATCCCTCCTTGTGCACCCCCGCATGCGCAACTTCTTCGAGCCGTCCCGGCGGGACATCTTTGCGGGCTTTCGCTCCTGTGCCTGATCGCTTCGGCCCGATTCGGGTGTAATCGCCGGGAGCCGCAGCCGCTGCCTTGACACAGCGGCACGGTCATTCATTTCCTCTTTCCATGACACACACACCGACCCTTTCGCGTCGCGTCATGCTGGCCGCCGCCGCGGCCGCAGCCACCGGTGCCCTCCAGGCCCAGCCGGCAGCGCGGCTTCGCGTCACCGCGATTCCCGACGAATCTCCCACCGAACTCGCCCGCAAGGCGGCGCCGCTGATGCGCCACCTCGAGCAGCGCCTCGGCCAGCGGGTGGAGTTCACGCCCGTGACCGACTACGCCGCCGCTGTGGAGGCCCTGGCCAACCGCCAGGTCGACCTGGCCTGGCTCGGCGGGTTCACCTTCGTGCAGGCGCAGCAGCGCTCGGGCGGCAAGGCCATCCCGCTGGTGCAACGCGAAGAGGACGAGAAGTTCCGCTCGGTCTTCATCACCACCGTCGAAGGCATCCGGTCCCTGGCGGACCTGAAGGGCCGCACCGTGAGCTTCGGCTCGCAGTCCAGCACATCCGGACACCTCATGCCCCGCAGCTTCCTGCTGGCTGCAGGCATCGATCCCGACCGTGACTTCCGCCGCGTGGCCTACTCGGGCGCGCACGACGCCACCGCGGCCGCGGTGGCGTCCGGCAAGGTGGACGCGGGCGTCCTCAAC
>DAIMZU010000537.1:0-2878 GCA_036733845.1 Ramlibacter sp. | reverse complement strand
AGCGTCGATTCATCGGCGTGCGCGAGATCGTTCTTCCAGACGGCGAGATCGTGGCGCTCGGACAGTCCAGCGCCGACCTGTCGGCGCGCGCGTTCGGCGATTACATGGAGTGCCTTGAGGCCTGGGCCATCGAGCAGGGCGTGATCTTCAACGATCTGCCGGAGGTGGGGTGATGCATGTCAACTCAAGTGTCAACCGAATGCGAGTTATGCGCCACGAAGCCGGGCCACTACCAGTTCAACAACATCTGCTGCCGGGTTCGCTTCCTGTTGCTGGAGCCGAGGCGCGAGGTCCGGGTGGCTTGGATCGAGCGCTGGCGCAGGTTCGATCCTGCTGCGGCCAGAGAGATCGAGGAACAAGTGAAGGCCAGATGGTCGGAGCGGAGGTCGGCAAGGTGACCAGGCGAAGCAGGAAGAACGCTGCCCACCGGATTCTCGACCGCGCTGTGATGGGCGAGAAGGTGTCGCTCTGGCGCATCAACTGGGCGCTGCGCGTCCTTGGGGACTTGCGTTGAGCGCCAAGGCAAAGCGGCACATGGCGCGCGTGGCCGAGGCTGGTTGCGTGCTCTGCCTGCACCTTGGGTATGGAGCGACACCTGCAGAGGTCCACCACATCCGGGAGGGACAAGGTGGCGCGCAGCGCGCCAGCGACTTCTTGACCGTTGGTCTTTGCCCAGAGCATCACCGTGGTGCCACAGGCCTGCATGGACTTGGCACGCGGGGCTTTTACCAGCGGTACCGGCTCGATGAGCTCGACCTGCTGTCGATGACGTTGGAAAGGTTGGAAGCGTGAATGACCTGAACAAGATTCTCACCGAGCGCGGGGACCGGTACGGGCTCTTTGCCCAGCACGCGGCGATCGCCCAGCGATTGAAAGGCACGATGGTCACACAGCCAAAGTGGCTGCACCTTGCTGCGGACCAGCGTGAGGCGCTCGAGATGATCCAGCACAAGGTCGCGCGAATCTTGAACGGCGACCCGGACTACCCGGACAGCTGGATCGATATCGCAGGCTACGCGCAGCTGGTCGCGGATCGGCTGCAAGGGGTGTCGCGGTGAGGCGGTTCGTGCACCAGGCGCTTGGCCGGCTGAAGGCTGGCCAGATGAACAAGACCGAGGAGGCCTACGCGAAAGACCTCGAACTTCGGCGCTCGGCCGGCGAGGTTGCGTGGTTCAAGTTCGAGGGGGTGAAGCTGCGGCTGGCCGACAGCACTTTCTACTCGCCGGACTTCGCGGTGATGCTGGCCAACGGCCAGATCGAGATGCACGAGGTCAAGGGTTTCTGGCAGGACGACGCAAGGGTGAAGATCAAGGTTGCGTCCGAGCTCTACCCGTTTCGCTTCGTTGCTGTCCGTCCGCGCGCCAAGAAGAACGGCGGCGGCTGGGAGGTCGAGGAACTGTGAGATGCCCATCCTGCGACATCGAAACCCGCGTGCTGGACACCAGGCGCAAGAGCGACGGCGTCTACCGGCGTCGTGTCTGCCCGACGTGCGATGCGCGGTTCTCGACGCGGGAGACGATTGTGGAGGAGCGGCCTGGGCCGAAGCCTGCGGCGCAGAAGAAGTCGATCCCGCATCCGTGGCCACCAGCGCCAGCGGCAAAGCCAAAGCGTGCCATCCGAAAAGAGCGAGCAGCGCCGAAGCGGCGAGAGGACGACGACTGGGCGCGGGACACCGAGGACTACGGCAGCCGTGGCCTCCGGGACGAACTGAAGGAGATCGGATTTGACATCCCGGACTTTGATTGAGCGTGTTGCTGTGGCTCTGACCAGCGACGACCTGCGCCTGCGGGAGCAGCCGTGTGACCTCGACAAGGTGATCGCCAGCGGCTGGTCCGCGCGTCAACGGCAGCTTGGTGCGCTTGGGTTTTGGTCGAAGTACACGCTGGACCCGCACCGGACCCGGCAATTCCTGGAGATGGTCCGCAAGATGGCCGTGGCCAAGGCGCGTCAGCGCAACCGTGGCGGCTCGCAGGAGGAGCTTTATCGGCTGGCCGAGGCCGTGGTTTTCTGGTGGCTGACCGACAAGTGTCCTACCTGCCAAGGCCGTGGGTTCATGGTCCTGAAGGACGAGCAGCGGGTGTCGAACTACGTGTGCCACACCTGCAGCGGCAGCGGGATGCGTCCGACACCAAAGGCCAAGGACGCTGGCTTGCCGTGGGAGCAAGCGAAGTTCGAGCACCGCTTCAATGAGGTGCTGGTGGTGATCGAGAGCGCAATGTCTGCCTTCGTCGGCACGACGGTTCGCTCGCTTCGTGCTCGTGACGAAGATGCGGAAACGACTGTGCAAGGTGGTTGAAATGCAGGATAATCAAAGCATTACAACGATAAATAACACTACCCATTGTGGTAATTCATGTGGGATAGGTGTCTTTATCGTTCGCGCAGCTTCGCAAGCCATCGATGTCTCCTCCTCCCTGTTGAGGGTTGAAAGGGCTGGTCCTTCGGGTCCGGCCCTTTCCTTTTCCTGGGCTCGATGATGCCGGCGAGACCCAAGTCCATCTGTAAGCACCCAGGTTGCGGGAAGCTCATCGACGCGCCTGGCTTCTGCGAATCCCATGTAAAGCAGCGCCAGCGAGAGGTAGATGCTCGCCGGGGAACGGCCAAGGAGCGCGGCTACACCTACAAGTGGCGGCAGGCTCGATCGGCTTTCCTGTCGGCGAACCCGCTGTGCCGTGAGTGCGAGAGGGCTGGCCGCTTGACGGCAGCGACCGTGGTTGACCACGTCGTCCCACACAAGGGAAGCAACTCGCTGTTCTGGGATACGGGCAACTGGCAGCCGCTGTGCGCCTCGTGTCACTCGGTCAAGACCGCTGCCGAGGATGGCGGCTTCGGCAACGCTGTGAGGGCGCTGTGAGGCTGCTGAGGGCACTCCTGATGG
>DAIMZU010000536.1:0-2878 GCA_036733845.1 Ramlibacter sp. | reverse complement strand
CACCTGGATCGAGGCGCCCTTCAACGAGAACCGGGCGGTCTGGCAGCACCTGATGGCCGACGAGGTCTGGCGCATCGACTACCAGATGGCGCCGGACGCCGACCCGGCGTACGTCAGCCGCGAGGACGTGGTGCGCGAACGCCTCCAGCGCCAGTTCGGCCAGGACTGCGAAGTCGAGATCGTCTGGGTCGGACCCTATGCCTACCGCAGCGAATGCATCGACCAGATGCGGCACGGGCGGCTGTTCTTCATCGGCGACGCGGCCAAGGTCGTGAGTCCCTTCGGCGCGCGCGGCGGCAACACCGGCATCGCCGACGCGGACAACCTGGCCTGGAAGCTCGCCGCGGTGGTGCGCGGGCGCGCCGGCCCCGGCCTGCTCGACAGCTTCCATGCCGAGCGCCACGAAGCCGCCCAGGAGAACGTCAGGGTCACCAACCGTACCGCGCGCTTCCTGCGCGCGCCCGAGGGTGTCGAGCGGCTGTTCCGTACCGCCGCCATCGGCCTGGCCAAGCAGCACCTGTTCGCCCGCCAGCTTGTCAACACCGGCCGCATGGCGGTGGCCAACACCTACACCCGCTCACCCGTCTGCGCCCAGGGCGGTGGGCAGTCGGTGCAGAACGTGTCCTTCCGCTTCGCGGGCGGCGGCACAGGCACGGTCAACGATCTGCTGCTGTGGGCTGACGGCGAACTGCTGCTGCTGGTCTTCGGCGACCTTTCCCCCGCGGCGCGCCAGCGCCTGCGCGCCCTGTGCGAGTCGGCCCCCGTGCGCGCCGTGCAGGTGGTGGCCGACGGACGGCCACAGGCCGTGGAGCACGTGCTGGACCCCCAGGGCCACCTGCAGGGTGCCTGCCACGTGTTCGGCCACGCCTGGGCGCTGGTGCGCCCGGACGCCTACGTCGCCGCGACCGGCGAAAGCATCGACGCCGCCCTCGTGAACGCCGTGGCGGCGGCCATGGGCATGTCCCTGACCGAAGGAGCGGACGCATGAAGACGAACCTGCATCTCCAGGACGCCGACGGCTTCTACGAGCAACTGCTGGATGCCCACCAGGGGCTCAGCCACGAGGAATCCGACCTGCTCAACGCCCGGCTCATCCTGCTGCTGGCCAACCAGGTGGGCGATGCCAAGGTACTGAAGGAGTGCATCGAGGCGGCTGCGCGCTTCCCGCAGCCGGCACCCGCCAGCTGACGGACCCGCCGGGAGCCGGCGGACTTAAAATCGCCCATCCGATCCGAACGGCATCTCGCGGTGCCGTTTTTTGCTTTCCGAGACACCATGAGCGACACCCCGCAGCAACCCGGGCTCCAGAGCCTGTCCAAGTCCTTCGAGCCAGAGGCCATCGAGGCCCGCTGGGGTGCCCTGTGGGAGCAGCGGGGGATCGGCCGCGCCGGCTTTCGCGGCACGGGTGCGCCACAGGCCGGCGCCCCCGCCTTCGCCATCCAGTTGCCGCCGCCCAACGTCACCGGCACGCTGCACATGGGCCATGCGTTCAACCAGACCATCATGGACAGCCTCACCCGCTACCACCGGATGCGGGGCTTCAACACGGCCTGGATCCCCGGCACCGACCACGCGGGCATCGCCACGCAGATCGTGGTCGAGCGGCAGTTGCAGCAGCAGGGCATCAGCCGGCATGACCTCGGTCGCAAGAACTTCGTCTCGCGGGTCTGGGACTGGAAGGAGCAGTCGGGCAACACCATCACGACGCAGATGCGCCGCATGGGCGACAGCGTCGACTGGTCGCGCGAGTACTTCACCATGGACGACAAGCTGTCGAAGGTGGTCACCGACACCTTCGTCCGGCTGTACGAACAGGGCCTGATCTACCGCGGCAAGCGCCTGGTCAACTGGGACCCCGAGCTCAAGACCGCCGTGTCCGACCTTGAAGTCGAGAGCGAGGAAGAGGAAGGCTTCCTCTGGCATATCGCCTACCCGCTCGAGGACGCCGAGGGCGCGCTCACCGTGGCCACCACCCGGCCGGAGACCCTCCTGGGCGACGTGGCCGTCATGGTGCACCCCGAGGATGAGCGCTACAGCCACCTGGTCGGCCGGCGCGTGCGCCTGCCGCTGTGCGATCGCACCATTCCGGTCATCGCCGACGCCTATGTCGACCGCGAGTTCGGCACCGGTGTGGTCAAGGTGACGCCGGCCCACGATGCCAACGACTATGCGGTGGGGCAGCGCCATGGCCTGCCGCTGGTGGGCGTGCTCACGCTCGATGCCCGCATCAACGAAAACGCGCCCGCGGCTTACCAGGGGCTCGACCGCTTCGAGGCCCGCAAGCGCGTGGTGGCCGACCTCGAGGCCCAGGGGCTGCTGGTCGAGACCCGCCGGCACCGGCTGATGGTTCCGCGCTGCGCCCGCACGGGCCAGGTGGTCGAACCCATGCTCACCGACCAGTGGTTCGTGGCCATGTCCAAGGTCTCGCCGCAGGACCCCACCGGCAAGAGCATCGCGCAGAAGGCCGTCGACGCGGTCGCTTCGGGGCAGGTGCGCTTCGTGCCGGAGAACTGGGTCAACACCTACAACCAGTGGATGGGCAACATCCAGGACTGGTGCATCTCGCGCCAGCTCTGGTGGGGCCACCAGATCCCCGCCTGGTACGACGAGGACGGGCGCGTCTACGTCGCCCGCAGTGAAGCCGAGGCGCAGGCCCAGGCCCCCGGACGCACCCTGCGGCGGGACGAGGACGTGCTCGACACCTGGTACTCGTCGGCCCTGGTGCCCTTTTCCACCGTCGGCTGGCCGGCGGCGGCGGACAGCGCCTGCGAGGGCGGCACGAGCGACTACGACCTCTACCTGCCGTCTTCGGTGCTGGTGACCGGCTACGACATCATCTTCTTCTGGGTCGCCCGGATGATCATGATGACCACGCACT
>DAIMZU010000535.1:0-2880 GCA_036733845.1 Ramlibacter sp. | reverse complement strand
GAGGGGACGTTCCCCCCGCATGCCGTGATGCCGCCGATGCCATGACCCCCGCGCCCGACGACTTCGCCGAACGGATCGTCGCCTGGCAGCGCAGCCACGGCCGCAGCGGACTGCCCTGGCAGGGCACGGCCGACCCTTACCGGGTCTGGTTGTCCGAGATCATGCTGCAGCAGACGCAGGTGTCGACGGTGCTGGGCTACTTCGAGCGCTTCCTGGCGCGCTTTCCCAACCTCAGCGCCCTGGCCGGGGCGCCAGAGGACGACGTGCTGGCCCTTTGGAGCGGACTGGGCTACTACAGCCGTGCGCGCAACCTGCACCGCTGCGCCCAGGAAATCGTGGCGCGGCATGGCGGTGAGTTTCCGCGCAGCGCGCAGGAACTCGCGCACCTGCCCGGCATCGGCCGCTCCACCGCGGCTGCGATCGCTGCCTTCTGCTTCGGCGAGCGCAGCGCCATCCTGGACGGCAACGTCAAGCGCGTGCTCGCGCGCGTGACCGGTTTTTCGGACGACCTGGCGAAGGCTGCGGCCGAGCGGCGCCTCTGGGATTGCGCGCATTCACTGCTGCCCTCGACCGGCGGGGACATGCCGGCCTACACCCAGGGCCTGATGGACCTCGGCGCCACGGTTTGCCTGCCTCGCCAGCCCGCTTGCGGCGCCTGCCCGGTGCACGAAGGCTGCGTGGCCGCCGGCGAAGCGGCGCCCCAGCGCTATCCGGTCAAGACCCGCAAGCTGCGGCGCACGGCGCAGTCGCTGTGGCTGCTGCAGGCGCGCCGCGATGACGGCGCCGTGTGGCTGCAGAAGCGGCCACCGAAAGGTATCTGGGCGGGGCTGTACTGCCTGCCGGTGTTCGCTTCGGAAGCGGCATTGCGCGAGATCCTGCCGCAGCCGGAGGATGCCGTGGCGCTCGAGCCCTTCGTGCATGTGCTCACGCACAAGGACCTGCACCTGCACCCGATTGCGTGCGGGCAGGCGCCGCGCCTGCAGGACGGTGCGTGGGTCGACGCGCAGCGATGGCCGCAACTCGGGATGCCGGCGCCCGTGCGGCGGATGCTCGAGGACGGGCCCTAGCGGCCCCATGGCCGCCCCGCTCAGTACAGCTGGTCGGGGTTCAACTGCAGCAAAACCTGCGCCTCCACGTAGCGATGCAGTGCTTCCAGCTGGACGAACTGCACCCTGGAGGACCCACTTCGCCCGGCGTCGTGCGCTTTCTCCTGCTGGATATGGTTGAAGAAGGCGGTCGCACGGGCGAGTGGCTCGGACTCGCCCTTGCGGGCGAGCCCGTGGCTGCTGCGACTCGAGAGGGTCATGACCAGGAGCTCGCGGGCCAGTTCTTCGTCGCCTCGACCCACCGCCCGTACAACCATCTGGAACGCATGGTCGAACCGACCTTCCCGCACGAATTGCTTGATGGACTCGCGGTTGGGTTCAGCTGCGCGTACGGCGTCCATGGCGGCTGCGCCGTCCGAGACGACAGCCAGCAGCTGGCGCAGCTCCGGCGTGGCCTTCGCAGCGGCCCGCTTCATCACCTTGGCATCGAGGCCGTGTTCGGTTTTCCCCAGTTCCTCGCCAAGGGCCCGGGCGAGGTGGAGCAGCCGGGGGCGTTCGGCCTCGGGCGTGTCCGTGGATTCGGCGCGCAGGTAGGCGACAAGCGCTTCGGGAGGTTTGCGGGCCAGTTCGGTGGCGAGCTGTCTTGCGTCCGAGCGGATGCGCGGCAGTTCACCCAGGCTGTCCAGGCTCCCCTTGGACCTGGCCACAACGTCTCGTTGGGCGTTGGGCAAGGACGGAAGCTGCGCCACGAACTCGTCGAACATTCTCTTCGCAAGGTTTGGCGATCGGCCCGCGAGCATCTCCACAAGGGCGCTGGCCGCCACATTGCGCGTCGCCCCGTTCCTGAGCGCGCCAGCAAGTGACTTCAGCGCCAGCGACTGGATCTCGTGCGAGGTGGATGTCTCCGGCAGCGCGGCGAGCGTGCGGACGAACCCTGCGGCGGTCGCGGGCCGCATGTTTCCCCGGTCGGCGGCCGCCACCAGCGCCGTCATGATCCGCGTGAAGTGCCTTGGCGTGATGGCGTGGTCGGCGCACAGCTTCGCGCTTCTCTGCAGCGCGGAATGCAGGAAGGCCGGGCCGACCGGTTGCGACGCCAGTTGGCGGCAAAGCGCTGAAACCCGCGCATTGTCCCCGCGCGCGGCCAGCATCGAGACGGTCGATCCGCTCTTGAAATCCTGGGCCGCCTTCAGGACTTCATCGAACGCGGGGAATGCGGGCGACCGGCTTGCGCTGCGTGCCGCGACCGGCGGCAGTAGCTGAACCGACATCGTGGAAATCGGCTTGCCGACCTGCGGCGGCGCCACGACCTGCGGGCGGACCAGCGGCTTGGCAGAGGGGGCCGCGGCCGCGGACCGGACCGGCTCAGGCTGGCCCACGGCCGGATGCTGCGGGACCGGTGCAATCCGGTTGCTGGGGATGTTGGGCACGTGGGAGCCTCCACTGCTGATGAGTACCCCCAAGGTAGCATGTTTCTCTCGAAATGTGAACCAAGCGCTGTTCCTGCCGTCGAGTGGCGCGCGGTGTTCGCGGCGCGCATGCCTCAGCGGCTCTCCAGCTCGCGGTGCCGCTTGAGCGTGGTCCAGCCCTTTGCAAACGCGTCGGCGAGTGTCTCGACCAGGTACACCGAGCGGTGCTGGCCACCGGTGCAGCCGATCGCTACGGTGACATAGCTGCGGTGGTTGCGCGCGAGCAGGGGCAGCCAGTGCGAGAGGAAGCCATGGATGTGCCCGTACATGCAGCCGACCTCCTCGTGTGCCTGCAGGTAGGCAACCACCGGCGCGTCGCGGCCGGTGAGTGGCTTGAGTTCGGGCTCGTAGTGCGGGTTGGGCAGCAT
>DAIMZU010000534.1:0-2903 GCA_036733845.1 Ramlibacter sp. | reverse complement strand
ATGTAGCGTGCCAGGATCGCGTCCAGCACCTCGTAGGGCGGCAGGCTGTCCTGGTCGGTCTGGTCGGGGCGCAGTTCGGCGCTGGGCGGCCGCGTGATGATGCGCTCGGGAATCGGCTGCGCGCCGGTGCCAAACGGGTCGTTCGCGTTGCGCCAGCGGGCCAGCCGGAACACGGTGGTCTTGAGCAGGTCCTTGATCACCGCGAAGCCGCCGGCCATGTCGCCGTACAGCGTGCAGTAGCCGGTGGCCATCTCGCTCTTGTTGCCCGTGGTCAGCACGATGCTGCCGAACTTGTTGGATAGCGCCATCAGCAGCATGCCGCGGATGCGCGCCTGGATGTTCTCCTCGGTCGCGTCCTCGGGCAGGCCCGCGAACTCGCCGGCCAGGGCAGCACGAAAGGACTCGAACATGGGTGCGATGGAGATCTCGTCGTAGCGCACGCCCAGGCGCCGGCTCATCTCGCAGGCGTCGATCCAGGAAATGTCCGCGGTGTACGGAGAGGGCATCATGACGGCACGCACCTTGTCCGGCCCCAGCGCGTCGACGGCGATGGCCAGCACCAGGGCTGAGTCGATCCCGCCGGACAGGCCGAGGATGACGCCCGGGAAGCCGTTCTTGCCGATGTAGTCGCGCACGCCCATCACCAATGCATCCCAGAGCTCGGCCTCCGCCTCGGGCACCGGCGCGACCGCACCGGACAGGCTCACTCCGACCGGTGCGTGGCCGGCCTCCGCGTCGACGTAGAAAAGCTCTTCGCGGAAGGCGGCCGCGCGGGCCGCGAGTTGCCCGTCGGCATTGACCGCAAAGGACGCGCCATCGAAGACGACCTCGTCCTGGCCGCCGACCAGGTGCGCGTACACCAACGGCAGCCCGGTGGTGGTGGCGCGCTCGGCCATGCGGGCCAGGCGCTCGGCGGCCTTTCCCACATGGTAGGGCGAGGCATTGATGACGGCCAGGACCTGCGCGCCAGATTCGCGCGCGAGCTGGGCGGGCTCGTCGAACCAGGCGTCCTCGCAGACCAGCAGGCCGACGCTGATGCCCTCGACCTGGAACACCGCCGTGCTCTGGCCGGGCGTGAAGTAACGGCGCTCGTCGAACACCTGGTAGTTAGGCAGTTCGCGCTTGCCGTAGGGCTCGAGCACGCGGCCCTCGCTGACCACGGTGGCGGCGTTGAGGCGCCGTTGCACCTGCACCGAGCGGCTGCGCTGGTCCCCGCCCATGGGATGACCGACCACCACGTACAGTCCCTTCAACCCCGCGAGCTCGCGGGCCACCCGGTTCAAGGCATCATCGCAGGCTGCCATGAACGCAGGCCGCAGCAGCAGGTCCTCGGCAGGGTAGCCGCTGATCGCCAGCTCGGGGGTGAGCACCAGCCGGGCACCCTCGGCATAGGCCTGGCGCGCGGCGTCGATGATCCTGCGGGCATTGCCGTGCGTGTCGCCGACCAGCACATTCAGCTGCGCGATACAGATCTTGAGGGACATTGAGAAACGTGGAAAAACGTCCGGACGATTATGTCATCCGCCTCTTCGACACCCCGGGCGACATCCCGCGCGCCGCGTGGAACGACCTGCTGGATCTGCAGGGCCTGTCCTCGCCCTTCATGCACCACGAATACCTGGCTGCGTTGCACGACAGCGGCAGCGCACGGCCGGAGACCGGCTGGACCCCGCAGTACCTCACGCTCTGGCGCGGCGCAACGCTGCACGCCGCCTGCCCGCTGTACCTGAAGGACCATTCGTACGGCGAGTACGTCTTCGACTGGGCCTGGGCCAACGCCTACGAGCAGCACGGCCTGCCCTACTACCCCAAGGGGCTGGTCGCGGTCCCCTTCACGCCCGTTCCCGGGCCGCGCCTCCTCGCGCGGGATGCGGGCTCACGCGCGGCGCTGGTGCGGGCGCTGCTGGACCACTGCCGCCAGGAGCAGCTGTCGTCGCTGCACCTGTTGTTCCTGTCGGACGACGATGCCGCGGCCTGCGAGGCCGAAGGCCTGCTCGCGCGCGAGACCGTGCAGTTCCACTGGCTCAATCGGCATCCTGTCAGCAGGGATCGCTTCAGCAACTGGGACGACTTCCTGGCGAGCCTGTCACAGGACAAGCGCAAGAAGATCCGCCAGGAGCGCCGCAAGGTGGCCGACGCCGGGGTGCGGTTCCGGATTGCAGAAGGCGCAGCCATCTCGGCCGAGGACTGGGCCTTCTTCTACCGTTGCTATGCCCGCACGTACAGGGAACATGGCAATGCCCCGTACCTCACCCCCGGGTTCTTTGCGCGCATGGCCACCGACCTGCCCCAGCACTGGGCGATGTTCACGGCCGAGCATTCCGGCCGGCCGATCGCCTGCAGCCTGGTGGGCGTGGGTGACGGCGTCGCCTACGGCCGCTACTGGGGAGCGCTCGCGCGGGTGGACTGCCTCCACTTCGAGGCCTGCTACTACCAGCCGCTGGCCTGGTGCATCGAGCGCGGCATCACCCGCTTCGAAGGCGGCGCGCAGGGCGAGCACAAGATGGCGCGGGCACTGATGCCGGTGCGCACGCGCAGCGCGCACTGGCTGGCGCACCCTTCGTTTTCCGATGCCGTCGAGCGCTTCCTGGCGCGTGAGGGCGAAGGCGTGGCGCAGTACCTGGAGCACCTGGAACGCAGGAGCCCGTTCCGCGCGGGCATGCCGCCCTGAACCGACCCGCGGACGACGCAGTCACTTCCGGGCTGGCGCCGCCGCTCACCAGCTCAGAAGTCATCCCCCCCCGAGGCCAGCGACTCGAACTTGGTCAGCTGCCTCAGGAATGCCAGCTTGGCGGTGCCCGTCGGGCCGTTACGCTGCTTGCTGATGATGACCTCGGCGACGCCGGGTTCCTTGGAGTCCTTGTTGTAGTAGTCGTCGCGGTAGATGAACATGATGACGTCGG
>DAIMZU010000533.1:0-2918 GCA_036733845.1 Ramlibacter sp. | reverse complement strand
CGTTTCGACGGTGCCGTCGGAACGCACCACGCGGTTCAGCCCCACCTGCCCCGGCGCACCGCCCGCCATGCCGAAGGCGCCGACGCGCCGGCCATTTGACAGGATGCTGGCGGTCATCGGCTCGAGGAAGCGCACGCGCCGGATGCCGCCATCGCCGCCGTGCCACTTCCCGGCGCCTCCGGAGCCGGCGCGGATCTCGTAGCTCTCCAGCCGCACCGGAAAACGGAACTCCAGCACCTCCGGATCCGTCAGGCGCGAGTTGGTCATGTGGGTCTGGACCACCGACGTGCCGTCGAATCCCTCGCCCGCGCCCGCGCCTCCGGAGATCGTCTCGTAGTACTGGTGGCGCTCGTTGCCGAAGGTGAAGTTGTTCATCGTGCACTGCCCGGCCGCCATCACGCCGAGGGCGCCGTACAGGGCGTTGGTGATGCAGGTCGAGGTCTCGACGTTGCCGGCCACCACCGATGCGGGCGGGTTCGGATTGAGCATCGATCCGGGCGGTATGACCACCGTCAGCGGCTTGAGGCAACCGGCGTTCAGCGGGATGTCGTCGTCCACCAGTGTGCGGAACACGTACAGCACGGCCGCCATGCACACCGCGGTCGGGGCGTTGAAATTGTTCCCCTGCTGCGCGGAGGTGCCGGTGAAGTCGATCTCCGCACGACGCGCCGCAGCGTCGACACGGATGCTCACGCAGATCTGCGCGCCGTTGTCCAGGGGCAGCGTGAAGGCGCCGTCCTTGAGCCGCATGATGACGCGCCGCACCGACTCCTCGGCGTTGTCCTGCACGTGGCGCATGTACGCCTGCACCACGTCCAGTCCGAACTGCTGCACCATCTTGCGCAGTTCCTGCACGCCCTTCTCGTTGGCGGCGATCTGCGCCTTCAGGTCGGCCAGGTTCTGCCCCGGATTGCGGCTGGGGTGGGGGCCGCTCGCGAGCAGCGCCAGCATTTCGGCTTCGCGCAGGTGGCCACGATCGACCAGCTTGAAATTGTCGATCTGCACGCCCTCTTCCTCGATGCGGGTCGAGAAAGGCGGCATCGATCCGGGAGAAATGCCGCCGATGTCGGCATGGTGGCCGCGCGAGCCGACGTAGAAGATCGGTGGGGCGGCGGCGCCCTCTGAGCCCTGGTCCAGGTACACCGGCGTGATCACCGTCACATCGGGAAGGTGCGTACCCCCGTGGTAGGGATCGTTCAGGACGTACACGTCACCGGGCTGCATCCGGCCCTGGTTCTCGCGGATCACCGTCTTGATACTCTCCCCCATGGAGCCCAGGTGCACCGGCATGTGGGGCGCGTTGGCGATCAGGTTGCCCTCGGCGTCGAACAGCGCGCACGAGAAGTCCAGCCGCTCCTTGATGTTCACCGAATGGGCGGTGTTCTGCAGTTGCAGGCCCATCTGCTCGGCGATGTTCATGAAGAGGTTGTTGAAGACCTCCAGCAGGATCGGATCGACCTGCGTGCCCACCGCATACGAGGTGGGCCGTGGCGTGCGCCGCTCGAGCAGCAGGTGGTCGAGCGTGGTGAGGCTGGCCTGCCAGCCCGGCTCGACCACCGTGGTCGCGTTCGCCTCGGCAATGACGGCCGGCCCCGGCAGGCGGTCGCCGGGACGCAGGTCATCCCGCACCACCAGGGCCGCCTCGTGCCACTGTCCGGCCGCGTACATGCGCACGGTCTCGCGGCGCGGCACCTCGCGCGCGGGGTGCGCAGGCCGCTGCGGCTCGGCCGGGGCGTCGCCCGGCACCACCGCCTCGACCGAGATCGCCTCCACCACGAGCGGCTTGCCCATGAGGAAGGAGAAGCGCTGGCGGTACGCCGCCTCGAAGGCGGACACGATGTCCGCCAGTCCGCCGAAAGGCACCACCAGCGCCGAGTCGCTGCCCTGGTAGCGCACGTGCACGCGCCGGCGAACCTGGACCTCGCCGGCGCTGACCTGCTGACGCTCGAGATCGGCGCGTGCGGCAGCCACCAGCCCGGCGAGTTGCGCTTCGATGTCCGGCAGGGAGCCGGCAGCCAGCGGCAACTCGATCGCCTGCTCGCGGATCACGCTCTGGTCGGCCAGGCCCATGCCGTAGGCCGACAGCACGCCGGCCAAGGGGTGGACGAAGACTCGCGTCATGCCCAGCGCGTCCGCCACCAGGCAGGCGTGCTGCCCGCCAGCGCCACCGAAACACTGCAAGGTGTAGCGCGTGACGTCGTAGCCGCGCGCCACCGAGATCTTCTTGATGGCATTGGCCATCTGCTGCACCGCGATGGCGATGAAGCCCTCGGCCACTTCCTCGGCGCTGCGGCCCGTGCGCGAGGCGATCTGGGCGAACTGCGCAGCCGCCGCCTCCTGGCTCAGGGGCTCGTCTGCGCGCGGGCCGAACACGCGCGGGAAATAGGCCGGCTGGATCTTGCCGAGCATCACGTTGGCATCCGTCACCGCGAGCGGACCGCCGCGACGGTAGCTGGCGGGGCCCGGGTTGGCGCCCGCGCTTTCCGGACCGACGCGGAAACGCGCGCCGTCGAAGCTCAGGATGGAGCCGCCACCCGCCGCGACGGTGTGGATGCTCATCATCGGCGCGCGCATCCGCACGCCGGCCACCTGGGTCTCGAACTCGCGCTCGAACTCACCGGCGTAATGGGACACGTCGGTGGACGTGCCCCCCATGTCGAAGCCGATGACCCGGTCGTGCCCGGCGAGCGTGGCGGTGCGGGCCATGCCGACAATGCCACCGGCGGGGCCGGAGAGGATGGCGTCCTTGCCCTGGAAGGCACGCGCATCGGTGAGCCCGCCGGACGATTGCATGAAGAACAGGCGCACGCCCGGCATCTCGCTGGCGACCCGGTCGACGTAGCGGCGCAGGATGGGCGAGAGGTAGGCATCGACCACGGTGGTGTCGCCGCGGCTGACGAACTTCATCATCGGGCTGG
>DAIMZU010000532.1:0-2919 GCA_036733845.1 Ramlibacter sp. | reverse complement strand
GGTCTACGGCAACCAGCGGGTGGCCACGATCATGTTCAATGAAGCGCTGGCCGACCTCAAGGACCGCTACCCGGAGCGCCTGACCCTCATCCATGTGCTCTCGCGCCAGCCGCTGGACATCCCGCTGCTGCACGGGCGGCTCGACGCAGGGCGGGTGACGGAACTGCTGCGGACCCTGGTGCCGGCGCGCTTCATCGACGAGGCCTTTGTCTGCGGCCCCGAGGGCATGATCGACGCCACCGAGCAGGCCCTGCGCGAGGCCGGAATCGCCCGTGAGCGGATCCACATCGAGCGCTTCACCCCCAGCGGGCAGCCGACGGCGGCGCCGCGGCAACGCACCCAGGCGGATGCGCCGGACGGCGGCGCCGCCGAACTCGACCTGATCGCCGACGGCAAGACCTGGCACCTGCGCCTGGCGCCCGGGCAGACCGTGCTCGCGGCCGGACTGGCAGCCGGGCTGGACCTGCCCTACTCCTGCCAGGGCGGCGTGTGCTGCACCTGCCGCGCCAAGGTGCTTGAAGGCTCGACCGAAATGAGCCGCAACTTCACGCTGGAGCCGCAGGAGATGGCGCAGGGCTTCGTGCTGACCTGCCAGGCGCACGCGACCAGCGGACGGCTGGTCGTGAGCTACGACGAGCGCTGACCGCCCGGATCCTCGACGATCCGCAGTTCGACGCGCTTGACTCCGCGGCCCACCAGCCCCAGTGCCTGGGCGGCGCCGCGGCTGAGGTCGATGATGCGCCGGCCACCGAAGGGTCCGCGGTCGTTGATGCGCACGCGCACGGTGCGGCCGTTGGCCAGGCTTCGGACCTCCACCACGGTGCCGAAGGGCAGCGTGGGGTGGGCGGCGGTCAGGGCGTCCATGTCGAAGCGCTCGCCGCTGGCGGTCTTGCGGCCATGGAAAGCCACCCCGTACCACGAGGCGAGTCCGCGGGCAGCGGCCGGTGCGGTGGCCGGCGGCACGGCTCCAGCCTGCGCGGGTCCAGCCGATTCGCCGTCGGCGATCGCCACGGCGGTCGGATCGCTGTCGCCAGCAGCCGCATGGCCCGTGCTGCCGGCCTCCGCCGCAAGCGCCGGACCGAGGGCCAGCAGCAAGGCCAGGGCCAGCGCGCGGCAGCCCGCCTGCCGCATGGTCAGGCCGCCAGCCTCTGGCAGAGCGCCACGGCCGCCTGCGACTGGTTCATGGTGTAGAAGTGCAGCCCCGGCACGCCCGCGTTCGCCAGCTGCTCGCACAGGTCGCCCACCACCTCCAGCCCGAACGCCCGGATGGAGGCGGAGTCGTCCCCGAACTCCTGCAGCCGCAAGCGGATCCAGCGCGGGATCTCCGCGCCGCAGGCGTCGGAGAACCGCATCAGCTGCGTCGAGCTGGTGATCGGCATGATCCCGGGCACGACGGGAACGTCCACGCCCAGCGCATGGAGCTCGTCGACATAGCGGAAATACGCGTCGCTGTTGAAGAAGTACTGTGTGATGCCGGCATCGGCACCCGCCTCGACCTTGGCCGCGAAGGCTTCCAGGTCGGCCCGCGGCGAACGCGCCTGCGGGTGCACCTCGGGA
Source organism: Ramlibacter sp. (assembly GCA_036733845.1). Classification (GTDB taxonomy): domain Bacteria; phylum Pseudomonadota; class Gammaproteobacteria; order Burkholderiales; family Burkholderiaceae_C; genus Ramlibacter. Next base: position 1,362 of record DAIMZU010000532.1, on the reverse strand, counting down.
TAGGCGGCCACCTCGATGCGGAAGTGGCGTCCGGTCTCGCTGCGGATGAACGCCACCAGGTCGCTCGCGTAGCGGAATTCGCCGCTTGCGCCGTATCCGCTGGGCAGGTCGCCGCGCAGGGCCACGATGCGCCGCACGCCCGCTTCGCGATAGGCCACCAGGCGCTCGCGGATGCTGTCGCGCGTCTGACCGATGCACGACAGGTGGGGCGCGGCCTCGATGCCCTCGGCCATGATCTCCTGGACCGTCTGCAGGGTGCCGTCCTGGGTGGAGCCGCCGGCGCCGAAGGTGACCGAGCAGAACTCGGGTTGCAAGGCCTGCAGCTGCGCCCGCGCGGCGCGGAGCTTGGCCGCGCCTTCCGGCGTCTTGGGGGGAAAGAACTCGAAGCTGATGGGAAGCATGCCAGGTCCTGGAACGGTCAGCGCCCGCATCGGGCGTGGAGGAAGAATTCGCGGTTGCCGTCGCCGCCGGCGACCGGACTGTCGAGCCAGGCCAGCACCTGCAGGCCGAGCCCGGCACAGCTGTCCCGCAGGCGCTGCTCGACCCGTGCGTGCAGCGCGGCGTCCCGGACGATACCGCCCTTGCCGACCTGCCCCGGCTGCAGCTCGAATTGCGGCTTGACGAGCATGAGCAAGTCACCGTCTGCCGCGAGCAGCGGCACAAGGGCCGGCAGGACGAGCGTGAGCGAGATGAACGACACATCGCCCACCACCAGCCCGAAGCCCTGGGGCGGACACTGCACCGCCTGGGGCTGGAGGTCGCGGGCATTGACCTGCTCCAGGCAGATCACGCGCGGATCCGCGCGCAGGCGCGGGTGAAGCTGGCCCTGGCCAACGTCGACGCCGACCACCCGCGCCGCGCCCTGCCGCAGCAGGCAGTCGGTGAAGCCGCCGGTGGACTGCCCGACGTCCAGGCAGTGCCTGCCGGCGACGCCGATACCGGCGGCGCGCAGCGCGCCCTCGAGCTTGATTCCGCCCCGTGACACGTAGCGCGCCTCGGCGTCGTCATCGAGCGCCAGTTCGGCGTCAGGGGGCAGCTCGTCGCCGTTCTTGCCGACGGCACGCCAGCCCTCGGGCGCGCGCCAGCGCACGCCCGAGGCGATCAGGCGCTGCGCCTGCGAGCGCGTGACCGCGAGACCGCGTTCGACGAGGAGCTGGTCGGCACGCATGGCCAGGCCGCCCGGCGGCAATGTGGGCGCCGCCTCAGTAGCGGTAGGTGTCGGGCTTGTACGGCCCGTTCCTGTCCACGCCGATGTAGGCCGCCTGGTCGGCGGTCAGTTCGGTCAGCTGGGCACCGAGCTTGGACAACTGCAGGCGCGCGACTTTCTCGTCGAGGTGCTTGGGCAGCACGTAGACCCGGCCC
>DAIMZU010000531.1:0-2932 GCA_036733845.1 Ramlibacter sp. | reverse complement strand
TGGTGCGCGCCGAGATGCTGGAGGTGCTGCGCACCGACTACATCAAGTTCGCGCGTGCGCGCGGGCTGTCCAACCGGGTCATCCACTTCGGCCATGCCCTGAAGAACACACTGGTGCCCGTCATGACCATCACCGGCCTGCAGCTTGGCGGCCTGATCGCCTTCGCCATCATCACCGAGACCGTGTTCCAGTGGCCCGGGATGGGCCTGCTGTTCATCCAGGCGGTCACCTTCGCGGACATCCCGGTGATGGCCGCCTACCTGTGCCTGATCGCGCTGATCTTCGTGGTCATCAACCTGGTGGTCGACCTGCTGTACTTCGCGGTCGACCCTCGCCTGCGCGTGGGCAAGGCCGGAGGCCACTGAGGTGCTACCCGCGTCGCCCGCGCCCCGCCTTCGGGCCAACGGGCGTGCCTTCGCGCACATCGCGCGTTACCACCCGGAGCTGACCGCCTTCCGGCGCGACCTGCACGCCCACCCCGAGCTCGGATTCGAGGAGGTGTACACGTCCGCCCGCGTGGTCGAGGCGCTCAAGGCCTGCGGCGTGGATGAAGTCCACACCGGCATCGGCAAGACCGGCGTGGTGGGCGTGGTGCGGGGCCGCGGCACGGGACGCCGCATGATCGGCCTGCGCGCCGACATGGACGCGCTGACCATGGGCGAGGCCAACGACTTCCCCTGGCGGTCCACGCGCACCGGAATGATGCACGGCTGCGGGCACGACGGCCACACCGCCATGCTGGTGGGCGCCGCCCGCTACCTGGCCGAGACTCGCCAGTTCGACGGGACCGCGGTGCTGATCTTCCAGCCGGGCGAGGAAGGCTTCGCCGGCGCCCGCGCCATGATCCAGGACGGCCTGTTCGACCGCTTCCCGGTCGAGGCGGTGTACGCCATGCACAACTGGCCCTCCCTCAAGCCGGGCATGGTGGGCACCAACCCCGGGCCCATGATGGCCGCGGCCGACCGCGTCACCATCGAGGTCACCGGCAAGGGCGGCCACGGCGCCCATGCCTACCTGGCCACTGACCCGGTGCTCGTGGCCGCGCACATCATCACCGCGGCACAGAGCATCGTCTCGCGCAACGTGCGGCCGCTCGACGGCGCGGTGGTCAGCCTGTGCGGCCTGCAGGCCGGCGACCTGAACGCCATGAGCGTGATCCCCGGCAAGGCCACCATGGTCGGCACGGTGCGCAGCTTCAGCGCCGACGTGCAGGACCTGGTCGAGCGCCGCCTCACCGAGTTGTGCAGCGCGGTGGCCCTGGGCTTCGGCGCCACGGCCACCGTACGCTACGACCGCATCTACCCGGCCACCATCAACAGCCCGCGCGAGGCCGAATTCGCCTGCACCGTGGCCGAGTCCCTGGTCGGCCGCGAGCAGGTCGTGCGCAACCTCGAGCCCAGCATGGGCGCCGAGGACTTCTCCTTCATGCTGCAGGCCCGGCCCGGCGCCTACTTGCGCATCGGCCAGGGCGGCGAGGGCAGTTGCATGCTGCACAACAGCCGCTACGACTTCAACGACGACATCCTTCCCCTGGGATCGGCCTTGCACGCCAGCCTGGTGGAGCAGTCCCTGCCCCTGGTCCCGGCGCACCCGCCGGTGCCCCACTGAGCGCGGAATCGCCCGCGCCATCGAACGAGCATCCCCAGCGTCCATCCACCCCGAAGGAGCCGACCATGAAGCCCAGCATTCCCGTCCTGCGACGCGCAGCCCTGGCCGCCGCCCTGGCTGCCGCCAGCCTGGCCGCCGGCGCGAACACCGTGCGCATCGCCAACCAGGGCGACGCCCTGTCGATGGACCCGCATTCGCTGAACGAGTCGCTGCAGCTGAGCGTCACCGGCAACGTGTACGAGCCACTGGTGGGCCGCAACAAGGACCTGTCGCTCGCGCCGCTGCTGGCCACGAGCTGGAGCCAGGTCTCGCCCACGGTGTGGCGCTTCGAGTTGCGCCAGGGCGTCCAGTTCCACGACGGCACGCCGTTCACCGCGGACGACGTGGTCTTCACCTTCGAGCGCGCCGCCGGCGACGGCTCGGACATGCGCAGCTACACCAACGACATCGCCGCGGTGCGCAAGGTGGCCGACAACGCCATCGAGATCGAGACGAAGGCGCCGTTCCCGATCCTGCCGGACGTCATCTCGCAGGTCTACATCATGAGCCGCAAGTGGGCCGAGGCCAACCAGGCGACGCGGCCGGTGGACCGTCGCAAGGGCATCGAGAACGCCGCCTCGTTCCGCGCCAACGGCACCGGTCCCTTCCGGCTGCGCGAGCGGCAGCCAGGCGTGCGCACCACCTTCACCCGCAGCGGCAACTACTGGGGCCCGGTCGAGGGCAACGTCACCGAGGTCATCTACACGCCCGTGGGCAACGACGCGACGCGCGTGGCCGCGCTGCTGTCCGGCCAGGTCGACGTGATCGAGCCGGTGCCGGTGCAGGACATCGCCCGCATCAACGCCAGCCCCAACGCACGCGTGCTCGCCGGCCCTGAACTGCGCACGATCTTCCTGGGCATGGACCAGCGGCGCGACGAACTGCTGTATTCGAGCGTGAAGGGCCGCAACCCCTTCAAGGACAAGCGCGTGCGCCAGGCCGTCTACCAGGCCATCGACATCCAGGGCATCCAGCGCACCGTGATGCGCGGCGCTTCCAACCCCACCGCGCTGATGGTGGGGCCGGGCATCAACGGCTTCAGCGCCGACCTGAACCAGCGGCTGCCGTTCAACACCGAGGCAGCCCGCAAGCTGCTGGCCGAGGCCGGCTACCCCAACGGCTTCGAGGTCACGCTCAACTGCCCCAACGACCGCTACGTCAACGACGGGCAGATCTGCGAAGCGGTGGCCGCGAACCTCTCGCGCATCGGCGTGAAGATCAACCTGCAGACCGAGACCAAGGGCACCTACTTCCCCAAGATCCTGCGCCGCGACACCAGCTTCTA
>DAIMZU010000530.1:0-2933 GCA_036733845.1 Ramlibacter sp. | reverse complement strand
CGATGAAGATGACGACCAGCACGAGCATTACGTCGACCAGCGGCGTGACGTTGATGTCGCTGAAGGGCCGGGCGCCACGGGCGCGTTCGAGCCGGCCGAAGCTCATGCGGCCCCCACGCTCGCCGGCGCCCGGCCAGGGTCCTCGCCCGCATCGTCAAGGCCCGCGGCCTGCGGAACGGGTTGCGCGAGGAGGTCGCGCAGGTCGAGCGCGAAGCCCTCGAGCTCGGCTTCAAGGCGGGTGACGAGCCGGCTGAAGACGTTGTAGCCCATGACGGCGGGGATCGCGACGGCCAGCCCTGCCGCGGTCATGACCAGGGCTTCGCCGACCGGCCCGGCGACGAGCTCGATGGTGATCTGGCCCTGCGCCGCGATCCCCACGAGCGCGTGGTAGATGCCCCAGACCGTGCCGAGCAATCCGACAAAGGGCGCAGTGGCCCCGACCGTGGCGAGCAGCACCTGCCCGGACTGCAGGCGATCGAGCACCCCGTGCAAGGCCTGCCGCAGGCTGCGGGTCAGCTGCTGCGAGCGCTCGCCCGCGGCGGCCAGGCGGCCGCCGGCGGGCGCCGCGGTGGCCTCCACCAGCGGCAGCACGAAGCCGCCCGGATCGAAACCCGCGAGGCGCTGGCGGGCCGCCTCGATGGAGGGCGCCTGCCAGAACGCGGCGGTCGACCGCCCCACGTCGGCCAGGGCGCGGCGCAGCAGCCAGGCCTTCCAGAGAATGACGGCCCAGCTGCCCACGGACATGCCGAGCAGGACGATCGCGACGGACTGCGTGACGGCATCGCCCTGCTGCAGGACCTCCCAGGCACCCATGGCGTTCGGGCTTTCCGGGGCGCGGCTAGCGCAGCCCCAGGACGTCGAACATGTCGAACAGGCCGCGCTGCTGCCCCGCCAGGAACCGGACGGCGCGCAGGCTGCCCTGGGCGTAGGTGGCCCGGCTACTCGACTTGTGCGTGATCTCGATGCGCTCGCCGGTGCCGGCGAAGAGCACCGTGTGGTCGCCGACAATGTCGCCGCCGCGGATGGTGGCGAACCCGATGCTGGACGGGTCGCGTTCGCCGGTGACGCCCTCGCGCGCATAGACCGCGCAGTCCTTCAGGTCACGCCCGAGCGCGCCGGCGATGACCTCGCCCATCTTGAGCGCCGTTCCCGAGGGGGCGTCCACCTTGTGGCGGTGGTGGGCCTCGATGATCTCGATGTCGTAGCCGGTGGACAGCGCCCTGGCCGCCATTTCCAGCAGCTTCAGGGTGACGTTGACGCCCACGCTCATGTTGGGCGCCATCACGATGGCGATGTCGCGCGCGGCGTCGCGGATGCGGTCCTTCTGCGCGTCGGTGAAGCCGGTGGTGCCGATCACCGCCTTGATGCCCCGCTCGCGGCAGGCGTCGAGGTGGGCCAGCGTGCCCTCCGGGCGGGTGAAGTCGATCAGGAACCCGGCGTCGGCCAGGCCGGCGCGCAGGTCGGCGGTCACGGCGACGCCGCTCGCATGGCCCAGGAAGGCGCAGGCGTCGTTGCCGATGGCCGGGCTGCTGGGAATGTCGAGGGCGCCGGCGAGGCGGCAGTCGCCGGAGGCGCGGATGGCCTCGATCAGCATATGGCCCATGCGGCCGGACGCACCGGCCACGGCGACGCGGTGGCCGGCAGGAGTCGAAGGAGATTCGGAAGACATTCGGGGGGGCGGCTCTCAGCGCGCGGGCGACTCGAGCGGCGGATAGCTGTCAGGCAATGGCGCTGCCGGCGCTGCCGACGCTTGCGGCGCGGACGCGGGCTTGAAACGCTCGAGCTGGTCGGGGGTGGCCTGCAGTGCCGGCACGCGTGCGCCGCTGCGGCGGGGCGCGTCGAGCAGTGCCACGAATTCGGCCTCGCTCGGCAGGTCGCCGGCTTCGACGCGCTGCAGGCGGTCGCCATCGAAGTAGACGGTGAGGCGGTGCGATTGCGGCTCGATGCCCTGGCGCCGCAGGGTGAAGGCGTAGTCCCAGCGGTCGGCGTGGAAGACGCTGGTGACCAGCGGGGTGCCCAGGATTTCGCGCACCTGCTGGCGGCCCATGCCGGGCTGCAGCGCCTGCGCCTGCTCGCGAGAGACGAAATTGCCTTGCACGACCTGCGCACGATAGGGCGTGAGGGCGTCCACCGTGCGCTGCGTGGCGCTGCCCAGGCTCGAGCAGCCGGCGGCGGCACCGGCAACCAGGACCCAGGCGGCAAGGCTCAGGCGGCGGAGGGAAGCGGACATGGGCAGGCGGTCGCGGATATGATCGAACGATTGTACCGGCCCCCTTGCGCGCGCCCCGCCGCCGGCCGTCTGCCATGGCGAACATCGACGAACTCAAGAGCACCGGCCTCAAGGCCACGCTGCCGCGCCTGAAGATCCTGGACGTGTTTCAGAAAGGCGCGCAGCGCCACATGACGGCCGAGGACGTCTTCCGGGTGCTGCTCGAGGACCGCTCGGACATCGGCCTGGCCACCGTGTACCGGGTGCTGACCCAGTTCGAGCAGGCCGGTATCCTCTCGCGCAGCCACTTCGAGAGCGGCAAGGCCGTCTACGAACTCAACGAAGGACAGCACCACGACCACCTGGTCTGCCTGGACTGCGGACGCGTCGAGGAGTTCTACGATGCCGAGATCGAGCAACGCCAGCACGCGGTGGCCCTGGCCAAGGGATTCCGCATTGCCGACCATGCCCTGAGCCTGTATGCCCACTGCACCAAGACCGACTGCCCGCACCGGCCCGTGAATTCGGGTCGATTGGGGAGTGGGTCCGCGTGATCGAGTCGCTGGACGCAGAATCTGCGTCGAAACGACGGACCGACCCTACGAATCCTTCTCCATCGCCTTCCGGTGGCGCTCGACGAACTCCTGGTAGGTGTCCACCCCCCGCAACTGCAGGATGGTGTTGCGCACGGCGGCCTCGACCAGCACGGCGATGTTGCGGCCGG
>DAIMZU010000529.1:0-2942 GCA_036733845.1 Ramlibacter sp. | reverse complement strand
ATGCCGTACTTCGGCACGACACCCTTCGCGGCGCCCGGACTGGGCCTGCTGGCTGGCGCGGTCATGCTGGCGCTCGGCGGCGCCTGGCTGCTGTGGCGGGCCGGGCGGGCCGCCGACGCCGGTGAGGGCTACGGTGGCTCGGACGACGGACCGGCCGCCCTGCCGCGCAGCGTCCGCCCGCATGCGCACGGAGAAGGGTATGACATCGCCGAACTCGGCCCGCAGGGCGGCGCCGCGCCGTCCGTGGCGGTGCCGGGGTTCGCCACGGCCATTGCGCCCATCGTCGCCGTGGTCGCGCTCAACTGGGTGTTCAGCGAGCAGGTGCTTCCACGCATGGACAGCAGCTATCTGGCCAGTCCGCTGTATGGCGAGACCCGGCTCGAATCAGTGCGGGGCACCTGGGCCATCATCGCCGCGCTGGCGCTGTCCAACCTGCTGCTGGTGCTGCTGGCGCGCCGCAGCCTGCCAGCGCTCAAGGCCAGCCTCGATGCGGGTGCAAGCGCCGCCGTGCTGCCCATCTTCAACACGGCGTCGCAGGTGGGCTACGGAGCCGTCATCGCTTCGCTGGCAGGGTTCGCACTGATTCGCGACGCCGTCCTGGGCATCGCGCCCGGCAATCCGCTCATCTCGCTTTCGGTCGCCGTCAACCTGCTGGCAGGCATCACCGGTTCGGCATCCGGTGGCATGAGCATCGCGCTGCAGACCCTGGGCAGCACCTACCTCGAGATGGGCCGGGCCGCCGGCATCTCGCCGGACCTGCTTCACCGGGTGACCGCCATCGCCACCGGAGGCCTGGACGCGCTGCCGCACAACGGAGCGGTCATCACCCTGCTGGCCATCTGCAAGCTGACGCACCGCCAGTCCTACCTGGACATCCTGGTCGTCGCCGTTCTTGTACCGCTCGCCGCGCTGGCGGTGGTGGTGACGCTCGGGACGCTGTTCGGGTCCTTCTGAAGGGATGTCCCGCATGACGCACCCGCCGGACGACCCGCTCGCTGCGTACCTCGAGGCACCGGCGCTCACCGACCTGCGGGCCTGGTCGCGCACCGAGACCTTCGCGCGGATCCCGGATGACTGGCAGGTCTTCGTCGCCGACGTCGAGAATTCCACGCGCGCGATCGAACAGGGGCGATACAAGCACGTGAACGTGGTGGGAACCGCTTGCATCGTCGCGGCCACGAACGCCTGCGGGCGCGACGACATCCCCTTCGTCTTTGGCGGGGATGGGGCGGCCGTGGTGGTTCCGCCGGTGTACGCGGACCGCGTCGCCGCCGCATGGCGGGGCCTGCGCGCCCGAGTGCAGGAATCCTTCGGCCTGCAGCTGCGCGTTGGTGCGGTGCCCGTGGCAACCTTGCGCGTGCGTGGAGCCGACCTGCGCGTGGCGCGCAGGCGCCTGCCGCTCGGCAGCGCCATTGCGCTGTTTGCAGGCGGCGGAGTGAGCATGGCGGAGTCCCTGGTCAAGTCGGAGCCTGATCGCCACGCGCTGCCGGGGACGGATGCCCCGCCAACGTCGGTTGAAGGCCTCGAGTGCCGCTGGAACGATGTCGCGTCGCGCAAGGGCCGGATCATGACCCTGCTCGTGCGGGTACGGGGGGACGATCCCGCCGTGCTCGCCGAGGTGATGGCGCGGATCGATCGGGCGCTGCCTGCCGCGTCGCCGGTCGCGCTCGACAACCTGCCCGCGATCTGGCCGCCACGGCACCTCGGCATCGAACTGGCCTTGCGCCGGCCGCCGGGCTGGCGCCGGCGGTTCCTGCACCTGGGGTTGTGGCTGGAGTGCCTCTTCTTCGGCGGCCTGATGCGCCGCCAGCGGCGCGATCCGTCCGCCCGAGCCGGTCGCTACGCGGCGGAACTGGTGACCCACACCGATCACGTGAAGCTCGACGACGCCGTTCGCGCCGTGCTCGACGTGACGCCGCAGGAAGGGGCGGACATCGAGGCGATGCTCCAAAGACTCCAGGCCGAGGGCAGGCTGGACTACGGGCTCCACTACAGCGACCATGCCCTGATGACCTGCTTCGTGCGGTCGCTGCAGAGCCACCTGCATTTCGTCGATGGCGCAGCCGGCGGCTACAGCGTGGCGGCGGCACGGCTCAAGGCGTCCGGCGCCAGTGCGGCGCGGATAATCTGCATGGGCGTGGCCGGATGCGGCAAGTCCAGCCTGGGCGCGGCGATCGCGAGCGCCGAGGGCCTCCCGTTCTTCGAGGGCGACGATTTCCACAGTCCGGAGAGCCGCGCAAAGATGGCCGGCGGAATTCCGCTGGACGACGCCGACCGGGCGCAGTGGCTGCGCCGCATCGGCGAGCAACTGGCGGCCCACCCACAGGGCATGGTGGGCACCTGCTCGGCCCTCAAGCGTGCGTACCGTGACCAGCTGCGCAGCGCCGCGCCCGGGCTTCGGTTCGTGTTCCTGGACCTGCCCCGCGAGACGGCCTTGCAGCGGGTGTCCGCGCGCGCAGGGCATTTCTTTTCCCCGGCGCTGGTCGACAGCCAGTTCGCCACGCTCGAGCCGCCGCGCGGAGAGCCGGGCGTGCTGTGCGTGGATGCACGGGAGCCGCTCGCCGAGGCACGGCAGCGCGTGCACGAATGGCTGCGGCAGGGCGGCGGCTGAGTACGCTTGGCAGCTGGGAAGCGCAAGTCATGGAGGCGGACGCGCGTCCCGCTACAGTCGAAGCATGAACTGGCTCTCACGCACCATTGCCGCATCGCCCAGGCGCGCGCTTCTGGCCTCGAAGGCGCTCCTCATCGCGGGCGGCTTCCTGGTGATCCTCGGCATCTATGGCCGCACCAGCCTCATCGAGGCCAACCAGGCGCGCGCCGAACAGAACCTGCCGCCCTTGCAGTCCCTGGCGCAGTCCCACCCGCACCTGCCCACCTGGTTCGTGCCGGAGGGACCCGTGGGGTTCGTGGTGGCCGGCGTCCTGGTGCTGGCCGCGATCTAC
>DAIMZU010000528.1:0-2943 GCA_036733845.1 Ramlibacter sp. | reverse complement strand
GCCTGTACTGCCAGGCGCACACCCTGCTGGGCGCGCACAACTTCGGCGTCAGCGACGAAAAGCTCGCGGCGGTCTGGACCTACGCAACCAGCCCGCTGTACACCGACCGCGAGCGGGTCGCGCTCGATTTCGCGCTGGCTGCGGCGGCCCAGCCCAACGAGGTGACCGATGAACTCTTCGCCCGCCTGCGCGAGCACTGGAGTGAAGGCGAGATCGTCGAGCTCCTGGGCGTGGTCGCGATGTTCGGTTTCCTGAACCGGTGGAACGACAGCATGGCGACCCCGCTGGAATCCGTGCCCGCCGAGGTGGCGCACAAGGCGATCGGCGCCCAGGGCTGGACCGCGGGCAAGCACGCGGGCTGACGGCCTTCAGGCGCCCAGGGTGCGCGAGACCGCCATGCCGGTCACGCCCACGAGTGCCGCGGCGATGCCTTCACGGAACGAGGGAAACTCATGGACGTCGGCGTGGCCCGCGCCCTCGACGCGAAGCAGTTCGCACTCGGGCAGGGCCTTGCGGATCGCCTCACTGTGGTGAAAGCCGATCAGGCGGTCCTGGTCGCCGTGCACCAGCATGAGCCGGCCCTTCACCTGGCAGGCGTGGTCCATGGTGTGCAGGGGATAGCGCAGCACGCGGCTGGGCACCCACGGAAAATGTTCGTCCGCCAGCGCGCGCATGCTGCTGTAGGGAGAGATGAGCAGGGTCAGCGCCGGGGGGCACCCGTCCGCGCAGAGTTCGGCGGCAAGGCCCGCCGCCAGCGCCGTGCCGAGCGACTGCCCGATGATCACGACCGGCCGCCCGGCGTAGTCCTGCGCGACCGCATCCCAGACCGCGCGCACGTCGGCGCGCAACTGCGCCTCGCTTTCGATGTGCCCGGTGCTCTTGCCGTAGCCGCGATAGTCCATCATCACCGCATCCAGGTTGAGCTCGCGCAGTGCATCCAGGCCGGTGAACCACTTCTGCAGGTTGCCGGAGTTGCCGTGCAGGCAGAACACCAGTCCTGCCGGTTCGGGGCGCTGCAGGTGGGCCACCGACAGGCGCGCGCCGGGCACGTCCACCATGAACTCGCGAATGTCCGGGTCCGGGAAAAGCGGTGCGTCCTGTGGCAGCCGGTGCGGCTCGAACAGCAGGCGCTCCTGCCGGAACCAGATCCAGGCCAGGGCGGCCGCGTACATCACCGCGCCGAGGGTGGGCACGGCCACCAGGGGGAGAAGGGGCTTCACCATGGCGATGCCCCGAGTGCGAACTGCGGAACCGAAGCCCCGCTACGCGGACCTTTGCCTGCCACTGCTTCCATGGCGCGCCTCCCTTCCCTGGGATCTCGAGCCGGATGCCTTCTCCGGCTTCTTGCATCCCATGCTCCGCTCACCGGGCCGCATGCCCTGTCGGCTCAGCGCGGCGAGATCGGTAGGAAACGGTCGTGCTCGCGCCTGCCGCATGCCGCACGCGCGTGTCCGCCGGCGTGCCGGAAGGGTCAGCGGCCGACCCTGGGCAAGCGACCGCTGTCCTGTTGTTCCGGGAAGGCCCTCGTCAGTGGCCCAGCACGTCCAGCAGCGTGCGCGCGACCACCTGGGTGGCCCGGCGCAGGTCTTCGAGCTGAAGGTGCTCGTCGGCGCGCTTGGCGTTGGATTCCAGAACGGTGCGGGGGCCGGCGCCATAGAGCACGGCGGGTACGCCGTGCTCGCTGTACAGGCGAACATCGGTATACAGCGGCGTGCCGCACACCGGGATGTCCTCCCCGAACACTGCCTGCGCGTGGCGGCGGATGCCCTCGACCAGCGCCTCGTTGCCGGGCAGGGGCTTGAGCGAGTGCGCCAGCAGCAGCCGGCGGATCTCCATCCGGATGCCCGGGCAGGGGCTCACCGCATCCTGCAGGAGCTGGCGCACTTCGGCCTCCACCGACTGGGCGTCCTCCTCGGGAATCATGCGGCGGTCGATCTTGAGCACCACCTTGCCCGGCACCACGTTGGTGTTGCTGCCGCCTTCGATGCGGCCGACGTTCAGGTAGGGGTGGTTGATGCCCGCCACCTGCGACTTGCGCTGGCGCAGCACCCCGGTGTTGTGTGCGTAGATCGCGGTGAGCACGCGGTTGGCGGCCTGCAGTGCATCGACGCCGGTGTCCGGGTACGCCGCATGCGACGCGGTGCCGTGCAGCGTCACTTCCATCTGAAGGCAGCCGTTGTGCGCGGTCACCACCTGGTAGCTGAAGCCGGCCGCGATGAGCAGGTCGGGGCGCGTGAGGCCCTGGCGAAGCAGCCATCCCGGGCCGAGTTCGCCGCCGAACTCCTCGTCGTAGGTGAAGTGGAGCTCCACCGCGCCGCCGAGGCGGCCCGGCTGCGCCGCCGCGAGCGCCTCGAGCGCGCGCAGCGCGAAGGTGTAGGTGCCGAAGTCGCTCTTGGAGACGGCGGCGGCGCGGCCGTACAGCGCACCGTGGTCGATTTCACCCCCGTACGGGTCATGGGTCCACCCATCACCCGGAGGGACCACGTCGCCGTGGGCATTGAGGGCCACCGTGCGGCCGCCCTCGCCGAAACGATGGCGGACGATCAGGTTGGTGATGGACGCCATGCCGGCCTCCTGCACGGCCTGGGCGGGCACCTCGTGCCGCTCGGGCTTCAGGCCCATGCCTTCGAGCAGCGCCGCGGTCTGCAGCGCGTGGGGCGTGTTGTTGCCCGGCGGCGTGTCGGTGGGGATGCGGACCAGCTGCTGCACGAAGGCCACCTCTTCGCCGAAGTGCTCGTCGATCCAGCGGTCGAGGAAGTCGTGGGCGGCGGTCATGTGGTCTCCCGGGCGAGTTGTTCGAGCAGGTGGTCAAAGGCCGCCACGCAGAGCTGCGCGTCGTCGGCGGTGATCGATTCGAGCGGGTTGTGGCTGATGCCGGCGTTCAGCCCGCGCACGAAGAGCATGGCCTGCGGCATCACCTCGTGCAGCTTCATCGCGTCGTGG
>DAIMZU010000527.1:0-2952 GCA_036733845.1 Ramlibacter sp. | reverse complement strand
GCTCTCCAGAGTTCGTGGAAGAGGAAGACAATGGCAGAGACGCCATAGACAACGCCGACGAAGTAGAAGATCGCCACCGAAGCGCCAGAGGTCGGTGCTCTGACATCCCAGTTGACCAGTGTCTGCTGCCAGCTTCCACTCAACAGCAGCCAGGTCGCGTACAGCATCAGCCCGTGAGAGACGATGAGGCACATCTTCTTGCCCCACACTGGAAGCCTTCGGATCAGCGCGTCGGTCCCCAGGTGCGCGTGTTCGCGGACTGCGACGATGGCCCCGAGAAAGGTCATCCATACGAAGAGCCAGCGCGATACCTCTTCCGACACGGGAATGCCGGAATTGAAGCCGTACCGCAACACCACATTGGCGAAGACCATCACCACCATGAGCGCAAGAAGTACCGCCATGACAGCCTCTAGGCTGCGGCAATAAAAGGAAAATAGTCGAGTCATTCAATACCCCAGATATTTCAAACGAGGTGTTTCAAAGGGCACTCAAACGCCGGGCCGCGTTGCGTAGAGTCGGGCAATGGATACGGTCTCGTCGTCTCCGTGGCCGCTCTGCACGAAACTCGCGTACTGGGCGGTCGCGGCTTCGAGCACGGGGAGATTGAGCTGAATGCCGTGCCGAATTGACTCGACATGGCCCAGGTCCTTCAGCAATTGCGCGGCGCGCCCTGTGGGTGGGACGAAGTCTTCCGATGCCATCCGTGGCCAGGCTCTCTGAAGCGCCTGCGAGTCCGCCATGCCTCCCGCCAAGCTTGTTGGCACAAGTGCCGGATTCAGGCCGAGTTCGCGGGTCAGCGCCAGTGCCTCAGCGAGCAGCACGAACGTTCCGCCCACCAGAGCTTGGTTGATCGCCTTCATGGCCTGACCCGATCCGACGTCGCCGACACGGGTTGAGCGTGCTGCCAGAACTGCAAGGATGGGCTGGACCCTGTCCAGGGCATCGGTGCTGCCACCGGCCATGATGGTCAGTCCGCCTGTTTCGGCGGCGGCTGGTCCGCCGGATACGGGCGCATCGATCCATTCGATGCCGTAGGCGTGCGCGCGCTTCGCAATGTCCCTGCTCTGCTCAGGCGCCAGTGTCGAGAAGTCCAGCACCAAACGCGGACGCCGGCTGTGTGCTTCAGCGACACCCTGGGGACCGAATACCACGGCGTCGACCGCGACGTGATCCAGAACGCACAGGCAGATGATGTCGCACTGTTCGGCCACGTCGGCGGGCGATTGGGCACGGCTTGCGCCGGCCGCCGCCAATGCGTCGTATCGCTCCGCCTCGCGATTCCAGCCGACCACTGCGAAACCGTGCGTCGCCAGACGCAGCGCCATCGGCAGGCCGAGCAGGCCCAACCCGATGAAGCCCACACGGTTGCCGTGTGCTTCGAACGTCTGCGCGTGGTGCATCACTGTCGGGCAGACGTGGCGGTGGCGCGTACCCGGGCGACTTCGTCGCGCAGTTCCTTGGTGATGGCTGCACCCGAGTCCTGTGCGAGTTTCTCCGAGACCGGCTGCACCTTCTGGCGCAGCCGCTCGACCTCGGCCGGTGCCAACTCGTTGACCTTCAGGCCCGCCGCCTTGATGGTCTCAAGGGCCTTGGCCTCTGCATCGCGGGACACCTTGCGCTGGTAGGGCTTGGCTTCATTCGCTGCTTCCAGCAGGATCTTGCGCTCATCCTCTGACAGCTTGTCCCAGGTTCTCTTGCTCGCGACGACGAGCAGAGGGTTGTAGGTATGGCGAGTGATCGACAGGAACTTCTGTGCTTCATGCAGCCGCGAACCGACAATGGAGGTGAGCGGGTTCTCCTGACCGTCCACGGCACGGCTTTCCAGCGCGCCGTAGAGCTCGGGGAACGACAACGCGACGGGGTTGGCATCCAGCGCACGCATCATGTCCACGTAGATTGGGATCTGTTGGACCCGGACTTTCAGCCCACGAAAGTCCTCGATCGTGTTGATCGGCTTGGTACTCGTGGTGAAGTTGCGAAAGCCATGGTCCCAGTAGCTCAGGCCCACGAGGTTCTTGCTGGGCAAGATGGCCAGGAGCTTGGCGCCGAACGGTCCGTCCAAAACGGCATCCGCTTCCGCGGCGCTCTGAAACAGAAACGGCATGTCGAACATCCCGAATTCCTTGCTGACGCCCGTCAGCGAGCCGGGTACCATCACCGAAAGGTCGATCGTCCCGCCCTGCATCGAGGACACGATCTGCATGTCGCTACCCAGCGTGCCGCCAGGGTACAGACGGACGACCAGCTTGCCGGCGCTCTTTGCATTGACCAGCTCGGCGAAGCGCTCGGCGCCGACACCATGCGGGTGCTCCTTGACGTTCACGAAGGACATGCGCAGGATCTTCTTGTCCTGCGCGTGGGCATTGACGCCGCCGCCGAGCATCAGCGCCATACCGAGCAGTCCTGCGCCGATCGCTCTGCCGAAAGGGAGCAGGTGCGGGAACTTCAGAATCGAAGGGATCATTGGGTTGTCTCCTGGAATTGACGCTATCGCGCCGTTAAAGAACTAGCTGCCGCTCTGGTCGAACTTGATGCCTTGGCTTTGCACGATGGACTTCGCACGTTCAAGGGCCTTCTTGATCTCCCCTCCGAACTCTTCCGGTGTGGTGCTGACCGGCTCGGAGCCGGTCTGCACGACGCGCGCCTGCACGTCGGGCTGAGACATGACCTTCTTCGTGACCGCGTTGAGCTTCGTCTGGATGTCGCGGGGCAAATTCGCAGGGGCTACCAGGCCGTACCAGACGCCGTCATTGATCGCGCCAAGGCCCAACTCCGCGTAGGTGGGAACCTCTGGCAATGTTGCTAGCCGCGTGGGCCAGGCCACAGCCACGGGTCGAGCGCGCTTGCTTTGGATTGCTTGGATCGACCCAGGCATGCTGTCGAAGAACAGTTCCAGTTGGCCCCCCATCAGGTCCGTCAATGCGGGGCCGGAGCCGCGGTAAGGCACGT
>DAIMZU010000526.1:0-2957 GCA_036733845.1 Ramlibacter sp. | reverse complement strand
CCTTGGCAGCGGGCTCCTTGCTCGCGGCGCCGAGCGTCGCGAACAGCAGCAGGGTGGCTCCAACGACCGTGATGTAGACCCCCACGTCGAACAGTGCCGCGGTGGCGAGCCCGACATCGCCGATCACGGGCAGGTAGGGATGGGCATGCGCGCTGGTGAGGAAGGGGCGGCCGAAGAAGAAGGCGCCGATGCCGGTGACAGCGGCAATCCCGAGGCCGACGGCGATCCACCGGCTGAAGCGGCGCGTGGCCTGGCCGCCGAGCAGCGCCTCGGCTTCGCGCTGGCCGAGGGCCATGTACTGCAGCACCAGCGCGGCGGCGGTGATCAGGCCGGCGATGAAGCCGCCACCCGGCATGTTGTGGCCACGCCAGAAAATGTAGGCGGAGAAGGCGAGTGCCAGGGGCAGGATGAACCGCGCCACCACCCTCAGCATGAGAGAGGGCTTGCTGAAGGACCAGGGCAGGCCGGCTTGGGCCGGGGCGCGCCGCACGTGCATGCCGTGCAGCACGGCCAGCACGCCGAGTGCGGCAATGCCCAGCACCGTGATCTCGCCGAAGGTGTCGTAGCCGCGGAAATCGACCAGGATGACGTTGACCGCGTTGGTGCCGCCGCCCTTGCTGACCGAATTTTCCAGGAAGTACCAGGACAGGCTGGTCGGGTCGCGAGTGAGCATGAGCCAGGCGAGCCAGGCCACGCCCGCCCCGGCGGACACGGCGAGCACGGCGTCCCGCCCGATGCGTACGCGGCCGGATTCGCGCGGGGTGCGATGCGGCAGCAGCGCCAGGCCCATCAGCAGGAGTGCGGTGGACACCACCTCGACGGAAAGCTGGGTGAGCGCCAGGTCGGGCGCCGACAGGGCTTCGAAGCTCAGGGCGGTGACTAGGCCGATCACGCCGGCGAGCACCACCGCCCGCAGCCGCTCGTGGTGCCCCAGGACGAGGGCGGCGCCCGCGGCGATCAGCACGATCCACATGACGACGGCCATGGCGGTGGCGGGCTGAAGCGTCCGCCCGCCCGCGGTGTGGACGGCATCGCCCTGCAGCAGCGGCCAGGCACCGACCGCGATGGCCGCCAGGATCAGGAGGGCCATGTAGCGCTGGAGCGAGCCGTTCTCCATCCAGCCGGTCAGGCGCCCGGCGCCGGACTGCAGGCGGTCGATCGCATGCGTGAACAGCAGGCGCCCGGTGATCCGCGCGGGATGGTGCAGGTGCAGGTTGAAGCGGTGCTGCAGCGCCAGGTACATCAGGATGCCGCCGGCCAGCGCAATGGCGCTCATGAGCAGCGGGATGTTGAAACCATGCCAAACGGCGAGCTTGAACTCCGGCGGCGGGGCACCCACCACCGCGGTCGCGGCCACCGCCACCAGCGGCCCGAAGGTTGCGGCGGGCAGGACGCCCACGACGACGCAGACCACCACCAGGATGCCGACCGGGACTTTCATGAACAGCGGAGGCTCGTGCGGGGCGCCGTGCGGCAGGTCGCGCGGCGGGCCGTTGAAGAAGACGTCGTGGATGAAGCGCAGCGAGTAGGCCACCGAGCAGATGCCGGCAAAGACGGCAATCGCCGGGACGATCCACCAGGTGCCGCCGGCGCGCACCGCCTCTTCGAAGAACATCTCCTTGGACAGGAAGCCGTTGGCCAGGGGCACGCCGGCCATCGAGGCGGCAGCCACCATGGCCAGCGTGGCCGTCCACGGCAGGTAGCGCACGAGGCCGCCCAAGCGGCGCATGTCGCGGGTGCCGGTCTCGTGGTCGATGATGCCGGCCGTCATGAACAGCGAAGCCTTGAAGGTCGCGTGGTTCAGGATGTGGAACACCGCGGCCACCTTGGACAGTGGCGAGTTCAGGCCGAGCAGGAAGACGATCAGGCCCAGGTGGCTGATGGTGGAGTAGGCGAGCAGCCCCTTCAGGTCGTGCTTGAAGACCGCCACGTAGGCGGCGAAGGCGAGCGTTGCCAGGCCCGCGCCGGACACCCAGAACTGGAAGGCGTCGGTGCCGCCGATGACGGGATAGAGGCGCGCCAGCAGGAACACGCCGGCCTTCACCATGGTGGCGGAGTGCAGGTACGCCGAGACCGGCGTGGGTGCCGCCATGGCCTCGGGCAGCCAGAAATGGAAGGGCACCTGGGCACTCTTGGTGAAGCACCCGAGCAGGATCAGGCCGAGGATCAGCGGGTACTGCGGATGGGCACGGATCAGGTCGCCGCGCTCGAGCAGGACCGACAGTTCGTAGCTGCCGCCGGCCTGGCCCAGGAGAATGACACCCGCGAGCATGGCCAGGCCGCCGCCGCCGGTGACGGCCAGCGCCATCCGGGCGCCTGCCCGGGCGTCGGCACGGTGGCTCCAGTAGCCCACGAGCAGGAAGGACGAGACGCTGGTCAGCTCCCAGAACACGACCAGCAGCAGCAGGTTGTCCGAGAGCACGATGCCCAGCATCGCGGCCATGAACAGCATGAGCAGCGCGAAGAACTTGCCCGCCGGATCGTCCGCGCCGAGGTAATACGCGGCGTACAGCACGATCAGCGAGCCGACGGCCGTGATCAGCAGCGCGAACATGAGGGCCAGTCCATCGAGCCTGAAGCCGACGTTCAGGCCGATGTCCGCCACCCAGGGCCAGTGCACCAGCAGGGTCTGTCCGGCAAACACCGCCGGCGCCATGAACAGCAGGAGGGCCAGCGCCGAAAGGGTGATCCCGCCCGCAATCCATGCGGCCGCCTGGCGGCGCCCAGGCGTGTTGGAGCGCCCGACGGCCTGGGTGAGGACCACCCCAGGCAGCAGCGGCAGCAGCACGACGGCCGCAAGCAGGGCGCTCATGCTGCGTGGGGGCCGCTGCAGGAGCGGCCGCGAGCAATCTCGGTCGTGTTCTTGTTCATAAGGCCCCGAGTCTAAGTGCTGGCGCGCGTGGTGCGGGCGATTGCGGGCATGGGATCGGCGGGTTGTCCGGCATGCGGCTGCATGC
>DAIMZU010000525.1:0-2959 GCA_036733845.1 Ramlibacter sp. | reverse complement strand
GGCTTCGTCGGCACCACCAGCCCCAACGAATTCCTGCCCATCCTCACCTTCCAGCTCTGGGCCATGTTGATCGTCGGCGGGTCGGGCAACAACCGCGGGGCCATCCTGGGCAGCTACCTGGTGTGGGGCTTCTGGGCCCTGTCCGGTGGGCTGCTTCGCGGCCTCGTGGACCAGGCGGAGCAGGCGCGGGCCGCCGCCCTGCAGGTGGTGCTGATCGGCGTGCTGATCGCGCTGATGCTGCTGTGGCGGCCGCGCGGCCTGCTCGGAGAGAACGCGGCGGTGTCCCGCCACGTCGGGGCGGACACGCTCCCTAGCGCAACGGAACCGCCGGCGCGAACTTCGCGCGCTTGACGGCGAAGAACGCCTTCACGTTGCGCACGTTGGCGTCGGCGGTGAACAGGCGCTGCTGCAGCGCGAGGTAAGCGGGCATGTCGCGGGTGTGGACCTGCAGGATGAAATCCGGCCCGGGCGACACCCGCCAGCACTGCTGGACCGCGTCGTCGGCGACCACCCGTGCCTCGAACGCGTCCAGCGCCTGGGCGTCCTGCCGGTCCAGCGAAACTTCGACGATCGCCTGCAGCCCATGGCCGACCAGAGGTGCCAGCCTGGCGGGGCTGAGCAGCGCCACCTGCCGCTCGATCAGCCCCGCTTCCCGCAGGCGGCGCACGCGCCGCAGGCAGGTGGGAGGCGAGATGCCTACCCGTTCGGCAAGCGCGAGGTTGTTCAGCGACGCGTCGACCTGAAGCTGTTCGAGGAGCTTCAGGTCGATATCGTCCAGCAATTCGGCTTCACCCATGCCGATATTATGAAACGTAATTTCACGGCCCACGATTGAAGAAAAAAAATTGCACTGACTGCTTAAATTCGAAAGCATATTTCACACCCACCGTTCTACATTGCTCCCTCGAATCTCGGGAGTGAACATCATGTGCGGCATCGTCGGCGCGGTCTCCAACCGCAACATCGTCCCCATCCTGGTCCAGGGCCTGCAAAGGCTGGAGTACCGCGGCTACGACTCCTGCGGCGTCGCGGTCCACGTGCAGGGCCTGCGCCGGGCGCGCAGCACCGCCCGCGTCGCCGAACTGCTGTCGCAGGTCGAGCAGGAACACATCGAAGGCACCACAGGCATCGCCCACACGCGCTGGGCGACGCACGGCGCGCCCGCAGTGCACAACGCCCATCCCCACTTCAGCCATGGACCCGGGCCGGGCGCCTCGGACCGTGCCGGCCGCATCGCCCTCGTGCACAACGGCATCATCGAGAACCACGACGAGTTGCGCGCGGCACTGCAGGCGCGTGGCTATGCCTTCACCAGCCAGACCGACACCGAGGTCATCGCACACCTGGTCGACAGCCTTTACGAGGGTGACCTGTTCGAGGCGGTGCAGTCCGCGGTCGGGCGGCTGCACGGCGCCTTCGCCATTGCCGTCTTCTGCAAGGACGAGCCTCACCGGGTGGTCGGCGCCCGGGCGGGCTCGCCCCTGGTGCTGGGCGTGGGCGAGGGCGGCAGCGAGCTGTTCCTGGCCAGCGACGCGATGGCGCTGGCCGGCGTGACCGACCAGATCGTCTACCTGGAAGAGGGGGACCTTGTCGACCTGCAACTGGGCCGCTATTGGATCGTCGACCAGGCCGGAAAGCCGGCCGAGCGGCCGGTGCGCACCGTGCAGGCCCACAGCGGCGCCGCCGAACTCGGGCCCTACCGCCACTACATGCAGAAGGAAATCTTCGAGCAGCCCCGCGCGGTCGCCGACACACTGGATGGCATCCAGACCGTGGTGCCGGAGCTCTTCGAGGCCTCGGGCAACCACCTGCCGGGGCAGGGCGCCCACCGCGTGTTCCAGCAGATCGATTCGGTCCTGATCCTCGCCTGCGGCACCAGCTACTACGCCGGCTGCACGGCCAAGTACTGGCTCGAAGGCATTGCGAAGATCCCGACCCAGGTCGAGATCGCGAGCGAGTACCGCTACCGTGACTCGGTGCCGAACCCCAACACCCTGGTCGTCACCATCACCCAGTCCGGCGAAACCGCCGACACCCTGGCCGCGCTGCGGCATGCGCAGTCACTGGGCATGCAGCACACGCTCACCGTATGCAACGTCTCCACGTCGGCCATGGTGCGCGAGACCCGCCTGGCGTACATCACCCGCGCCGGCGTCGAGATCGGCGTCGCATCGACCAAGGCCTTCACCACCCAGCTGGCCGGCCTGTTCCTGCTCACGCTCGCCCTGGCCCAGGCCAAGGGCCGCCTCACCGAGTCACAGGAAGCGGCCCACCTCAAGGCCATGCGCCACCTGCCTTCGGCGCTATCGGCCGTGCTCGCGCTCGAGCCGCAGATCATCAGCTGGGCCGAGGACTTCGCGAACAAGGAGAACGCACTCTTCCTGGGCCGCGGGTTGCATTACCCGATCGCGCTGGAGGGTGCCCTCAAACTGAAGGAGATCACCTACATCCACGCGGAGGCCTACGCCGCGGGCGAACTCAAGCACGGACCCCTTGCCCTGGTCACCAGCGAGATGCCGGTGGTGACCGTGGCGCCCAACGACGCGCTGCTGGAAAAACTCAAGAGCAACATGCAGGAAGTGCGCGCGCGCGGCGGACTGCTGTATGTGCTGGCGGACGCCGACACGCGCATCCAGAGTGAAGAGGGCATCCACGTGATCCGCATGCCCGAGCACTACGGACCCCTCAGCCCGGTGCTGCACGTCGTGCCGCTGCAGCTTCTGGCGTATCACACGGCGGTGGCGCGGGGGACGGACGTGGACAAGCCGAGGAATCTGGCGAAGAGTGTGACGGTGGAGTGAGGGGGCGGTCGGGAACGCGCCTTTGGCGAAGAACAATTTAAAGTGTCTGGCGAACAATTTATCCCGTCTGTTGTTACAACTTGGGTAGCGAGTGACTGTCAGGCTGCCTGAGTTCGCGCCGGCAAGGGGGTGACAGCTATAGGCTGGGAGCGGTCATT
>DAIMZU010000524.1:0-2977 GCA_036733845.1 Ramlibacter sp. | reverse complement strand
CGATGAGGCGTTGCAGCAGGGGGTCGGTGAAGTACGCCTGCCAGGCAAGCTCTCCCGCGTGGGCGCCGTCGGTGCCTGATCCAAGATGCGCGGGCCAGGCTTCGGGCACGGGCAATGGCGGGGTGTCTGGCGCCGGAGCGAGCGACATGCAGCCGGTCAAGACGACGGCGCTCAGGGCCAACGAGGCAGCGCGCAATCTGAACGCGGGAAACAACGGGGAAGTTGGGAGCATGGTCACGTTCCGTACAGGTATCGGGCTGAAGAGGGTCTGGTCGCAGAGGAGGGAATGGCTGCCACCCCCGCAATGCGGGGTTCGTGGCTGGTGTCCGCAGGCCCTACTTTCTTGCTTGCAAGTGCTGTCAAGCCCACTTCATCTCCTTGTTGATATGTGCATCCCCGTGTTCCCCGGCTGGTTGATAGGGCGCTCTTCCTGTATCGTAACCCGATGTGCCGGGTTCACTCGCGCCCTGTGTTGATCTGCATTGTGAAATCTGAAAACAAACGACTGGACGGTTGCTTTCAATTATACGTTACAATCCAAGAACCGCAATCAGCGGGCTCGTCGGTCATTGACGCAGGTCAATTCGAGCTGCCGGCTTGGGTTCAAGGAAGGCCCTGATTCTTGGTAGAGCCGGTGACAGGCCCATGGGAACACCCCTCAGATCTTTGAACAGAGCCTTTGAATGCCACCCAAGAAAGATGACGCGCCAGACAACAAGCGCCGCTACCTGTCCTCTGCCGCCAGGAAAGAGGAAATACTCGACGCGGCCCTGGTCGAATTCGCGGATCGGACATACAAAGCAGTGTCGATGGAGCGCCTGGCGGAATGCGCGGGCTTGTCCAAGGCTGGCATCTATGCCCACTTCAAAAGCAAGGAAGAAATTTTTCACGCCTTGCTCGAACGTACGACGAAGCAGATTTGTGATTTCCAGGGCTGGCTCCCGGATGAGGATCTGACGTTGCCAGAGCTGGTAGATGTCTACCTGGATCGCCTGAACGCGACCTTCAGCTCCCCTGCCACGATGTCGATCTACCGGCTGCTTCTGGCCGAAAGCGCCCGAACTCCAGAGCTGGTGCAGCGTTGGCACAACGAAGTTGCGCTCGGGCTGAAAGAGCGGGCGCAGACCATCATCCACCGCAACATACGCCGAGGCGTCATTCGCCCAGGCGTCTTGACCGAACACTTCTTCCCGTTGGCGCTCGCGCCCGCAGTGCTGTGGCTGAGTTCCTCGATGCTGTCCAAGGGCAGTCCTTCCATCTCGCTGGTGCAGTTACGGGATGCGCACCGGCAACTGTTGCTTGAGCTTTTGCAGCCTCAATGAGCGGAGTGATGCACATAGTCCTGCGCGCCCTTGCAGGCTTGGCGATCGGCTTTGTGGTACTGCTGCTGACTGTGTGGGGTGCGCTGGCTCTGTGGCATCAGATGCCGGGACCTTCGGTGGTGCGATGGTTCGTCATTGCCATGTGGTCTACGTTGGGTGTGACCGTTGTCTTGTCGCGGGCGGGCTTGCTTGGGCGGCGCAATCGCAACATCGCCGGATTCGCATTTGTGATCGCAGCCGCCTCCCTGCTCATGTGGTGGGGGACGCTGCAGCCGTCACACCAGCGTGTATGGGCTGACGATGTCGCCCAGTTGCTGGAGGCCAGGATCGACGGCAACCATGTTCACCTGAATAATGTGCGCAACTTCCAGTGGCGCAGCGAAACCGACTACACCCCGCAGTGGGAGAGCCGCACATACGACCTGGATCGTCTGCGCAGCGCCGACTTGGTGCTTTCCTACTGGATGGGGCCGCACATCGCCCACACCCTGGTGTCGTTCGGCTTCGATGGCGGTGATCGCGTGGTGTTCTCGCTGGAAATTCGCAAGGAACGCCATGAGTCCTTCTCGGCGGTAGGAGGATTCTTCCGTCAGTTCGAGCAGATCCTGGTAGCCGCCGATGAGCGAGACATTGTGCGTACGCGCAGCAACGCGCGAGGCGAAGATGTTTATCTCTATCGCTTGCAGATGAATCAGGCGAGTGCCCGCGCGTTGTTTCTGGAGTTTCTGAACGCGGCCAATGAACTGCGGCAGAAACCGCGCTTTTACAACACGTTAACCAGTAACTGCACGACCATCGTATTCGAGCTGGCCCGGGTCATTGCGCCCGCATTGCCAATGGACTATCGCCTGCTGCTGTCTGGATATTTTGCGCGGTACGTCTACGACATGCATGGATTGACGCCTGGCTATCGTTACGATGAATTGCAGGCACTGGGGCATATCAACGAACGTGCCCTTGCTTCCGATGTGTCAGAGGATGACTTCTCGATGTCGATTCGACAAGGCGTGCCAGGCATCCCTGCCAACGAGGTGAATCCATGAGGTTCCCGCAGGCCTGCCTTCTCATTACATGCGCCGCTCTTGCTCCGCTGCTGCTGGGGGGCTGCTCGATCCTGCGCGAGTTCGGCCCAGTGGTTGAAGTTCATACGCTACCTACCAGGGAGGCCATCGAACTCAAGCGCGGCGACATCCTGACACGTGGCAAGCTCAGCGATGCGACTGTCCAGACCATCAGGGTGGCGGCATTGGATGAGCAGGCATGCGCAAAGCCGATCTCCTCGGAGTGCGCGGAGGCCTTGGCTACCGTGACGGGGGTTGCCACGGATAGACGCCTGGCTGCACTGTCCGAACTATGGCTGGCGCAGGCTCAGGCCATGAAGCCCGGTTCAGCGCAGCAAGCCGCCTGGCTTGAGACGATTCGCTATGCCTATGCTTATCTGTTCCTTGGTGACCATACTCCGGGAGAGCGGGCCTTCGAGGATCGCCAGACCCAAGTGCGGGATTGGTATAACTATGCCGTCGAGCATGCGGCCACCGGCATGTTCGAAGTTCGGCAACAAATGCCGACGCAGTTGCCCGACCAGACCAGTTGGAACATTGCAGGCTGGGAACTGAAGCTGGATATGCGCGGCGCGCGCTTACCGGGCAGTACGG
>DAIMZU010000523.1:0-2989 GCA_036733845.1 Ramlibacter sp. | reverse complement strand
CTCCAGCGTACGGATCGAGGTGAGGGACAACGGTGCGGGCATGCGCCCTGAGGTGATGGAGCGCCTTTTCGGTCTCTTCCAGCAGGCCGAGCCCGCCCATGCCGGCGGCCTGGGCATCGGGTTGTTCGTTGCACGCCAGATCGTGCAGGAGCATGGCGGAAGGATCTGGGCCGAAAGCGATGGGCCGGGCAGCGGGAGCTGCTTTGCCGTGGAGCTTCCGCTCGCACCGGGGCGCAGGACAGAGGGCTGCTGAGGCGCCGGCGATGCCCGGAAGGAAGCGCAATAGGCTTCCTTTTTGACGGAACGCAATTTGCGCCAGGGGGCCGGCAGTACCGTGTTCCGCACCGCTGCGCATTTGCGCCTCACGGTACTCGAAATCACCTGCTACGGAAAAGGAGCCACCATGATCCGAAACCCCATCCCGTTCTTCGCGGGCCTGGTGTTCTGTTCTTCCATGCTCGCACTGCCCCCGGCGGCAGCGCAGGGCGCCGCGCCGCCGACAGCCCAGCGCGTCGACCCCGGCAAGCGCGAATTCGACAGTAACTGTGCCAGTTGCCACGGCGTCGATGGCCGGGGCAAGGGTATTCTGGTCGAGTTCCTCCGGCGCAGCCCGCCTGACCTGACGCAGCTCGCGCGCAACAACCAGGGCATTCTCCCCATTAACCGCCTGTACGAGGTCATCGACGGACGTAACGTGCCTGCTCATGGAAGCCGGGACATGCCCGTATGGGGAATGGACTACCGGATCCGGGATGCTGAGTACTACGGTGAACTTCCGTACGATCCGGACGCCCTCGTGCGGGCGCGCATCCTTTCGCTCGTCGAGTACATCAGCCGTCTCCAGGCGCGGTAGCCCTGGTGCAACCGAGGGCCGTGCCGCGACCGCCGGCACCCACCGGCGGCGTCGCCTCACGGGGACGTTTCAGGACAAGTGCTGGGACGCGAACGCAATCACCTCCGCGCCGCTGCGAAGGCCGAGCTTGCGCTTGATGCTGGCGCGATGGATGTCGACGGTCCTGATGCTCAGGTTGAGCGCGGTGGCGATCTGCTTCGTGGTGCGGCCGCCGCGCAGCATTTCGAGCACCTGCAGCTCTCGCCGCGTCAGCGCGCCGAGTTCGCCTGGCCGGGCCGCAGGTCGGGAGCGTCGCAGCATCCGGTTCATCAGCGCCGCATGCAGCTGCGGACTGGTCCATGTGTCGCCGGCGAGCACGGTCCGGATCGCGTCGATCAGGTGGGCCTGGGCGGTCTCCTTCATGAGATAGCCGCACGCGCCGGCCCGGAGCACCTGTTCTCCGTAGAGCATCTCGTCCTGCATGGACACCACCAGCACCGCCCGGTCCTGCTGGGCCTCCACCAAGGCATGGACCGTGTCGAGCCCGCTGGAATCCCCCAGCCCGAGGTCTGTGATGACGATGTCGGGGTGAAACTGCCTCACAAGCGCGAGCCCGTCCTCGAGGCTGCCAGCTGAGCCTACGAGGTTAAACGAGGCGCACTGGCGGACCAGGCTCTCTATTCCGAAGCGAACGATGTCGTGGTCATCGACGACCACAACCGACGAATTCATACACGCCAACGCTCCTTGATTTAAACATTGCACAGGAGCCTGGGGATGTCAAGGAAAATGGTTCCACAGCGATCCTGCGCCGCAGAAATGCCGGCCGTGCTCATTCATCATCCCCGCCTCAGCCGCTCGTACCACTCGCCCGCGGGGGGACTGCCAGTACCGTCTCGGGATAGGAATAGGGCAGCGCCGCGAGGTCGCACAGGGCGGCCAGCCGCTGCGGCTG
Organism: Ramlibacter sp.; assembly: GCA_036733845.1. Classification (GTDB taxonomy): domain Bacteria; phylum Pseudomonadota; class Gammaproteobacteria; order Burkholderiales; family Burkholderiaceae_C; genus Ramlibacter. The sequence continues at coordinate 1,202 of DAIMZU010000523.1, read as the reverse complement.
AAGCAGGCGGATGCGGCGCTTGCGGACCGTCAACAGCCCCAGCCGCGCAAATTCGGAGAAGTTCCGGCTCACGGTTTCCATCGTCAGCCCGAGGTAGCTTCCCAGTTCGGCGCGCGACATCCTGAGGATGAACTCCGATGGCGACCATCCGCGCAGTTGCATGCGTTGCGCCATCTGCAGGAGGAAGGCCGCCAGGCGGGCATCGGATTGACGGTTCGCCAGGGTCAGCAGAGCCTGCCTGTCTCGCAGCAGCTCTGTGCCCAGGCACTGCGCGACCAGGGAGCCGAAGCTCGGGTCCGCGTCCTGCCCGACCGCTTCGAAGAACGGGATCACGCAGACCTCGGCATCTTCCAGCGCCGTCGCCGTGGATGCGTGGAACCCCGTGGCCAGCCCGTCGAAGCCGATCAGGTCTCCGCGCAGCGGAAAGCCGGTGACCTGCTCCCGGCCGCCGTCGAGCGCAGTGCTGATCTTGAAACTGCCTGCCCTGAGGGCATACACGTAATGGAAAGCCGCGCCTTCGCGGTAGAGCGCCTGGCCCTTGCGGACACGGCGCTGGCCGACCAGCAATCGAGCACCCGAGGAGGGTTCCGCCGTCGTGGCGATGCAGCCGTGGCGCATGCTGCAGGCGTTGCATGCACCGGCCGTGCGGCCAGGGGCGCTCCCGTACCCGGGGCCACCGACGAGCTGCAACGGGGCTGGACGTGCTGAGGTGGACCGGGACGGTGAAATCGACGTCGCCTCCATGGGCACTCCTGTAGGGGGAATGCCACCCATGATGTGAGCACGCGGCGAGCTTCGGTTATGTACTGCTACCTAGAGCATGCCTTCCAAACCAGATTGGACAGTTCGGGTTTTCGGGCCGCGAAGCTCAGCTGCGCCAATCGGCCTGCACCTTCAGGCGGATGCCGCGCACCGGCAGTCCGCGCGTGCGCAAGTGGGCCTCCAGGGCGGGCAGAAGCTGCCGCAGCTTCGACGCGGCGGCATTGCCGCGCACCAGCAGGCACCATTGGCCCTCCTCCAGCGGGCCAGCCTGCAGAGTTCCGCGCAGGCCGGCGGGCACCAGCGGCCGGATGGCGTCCAGGCGCTCGGAGGATTCACGCACCAGCGTGACCAGGCGCGCGAGCGATGGAGCGGCCGTCGCGGCTTCCTGGACGGAGACGGCGTGATGGCGGCGTTGGATCTCGGTGGGCATGGCTTCGCAC
>DAIMZU010000522.1:0-2997 GCA_036733845.1 Ramlibacter sp. | reverse complement strand
GACTGGAACCCTTGCGGCACCCTCGAACACCGCACGAAGCCGTTCCGGGGCGACTTGCCCGACAGCGGTCCCGCCGCCGACTGGAGCCGGCCCGCGTCGATCGAGCAGCGTCAGCTGGCCGGGCTGCCGGCGGGCAGCAGCGCGGTCTGGCACCCGCATGCCGCATGGGTCCGGCCCGCGGCGTTGGTGCAGGCCTGGCTCGACGCGCCGGGCATCCAGTGGCGTGGCAACGCGCCCGTGGCCTGCATCGAGCCGGTCGACGGTGGTGGCTGGTGCCTGCGTTCGGCCGAGGGAACGGCCCTGGCGCATGCGCCGCTGGTCGTGCTCGCGGCCGCACTGGGCAGCCGGGAGCTGTCGGGCGACCGCTTGTGGTTGCACGCTGTGCGCGGACAGGTCTCGTGGGCCCTGCACCAGGGCAACGAGGCACTGGCGCCGTTTGCGGTGAATGGCCATGGCCACCTGCTGCCCGACGTCCCGGTGCCCGGCGGTCGCGCATGGATGAGCGGCTCCACCTACGGCCGCGAGGACGACGCCACCGACGAGCGGCCGGCCGACCACCTGGATAACCTCGAGCGCCTTCGCAGCCTGCTGCCGCGCCGTGCGGATGCTCTCGCCGAGGCCTTCCTGCAAGAGCGCGTGCGCGGCTGGGCCGGAGTGCGCTGCGCGAGCGCCGACCGTCGGCCACTCGTGGGGGCGCTGGCACCCGGCCTGTGGGTGAGCACGGCCATGGGATCGCGCGGGCTCACGTTTGCGGCCTTGTGCGCCGAATTGATGGCCGCCCGGCTCCATGGCGAGCCATTGCCACTTGCGCGGTCGCTCGCGTCGGCGCTGGACGTCGGGCGGATGGTGGGCACGCGAGCGCCCTCACCCCGGCCCTCTCCCACCTTCGGCCGGAGAGGGTGACATCCCCGGGCAAGGGCTTGGAAGTCGCCTTGCAAAGACACCGCTCGGATGTTCGGCTCAGCCCACCTGGCCACGCATCAGCCAGACGCGACTGCCGGAGCCGTGGCGCAGGCTGCTGTTGGCCACCACGAAGGCGCCGGCGCCGTTCATGGCCAGCTTCTGCGTGAGCAGCCCCTGGCTGCTGCCGTTCACGCCCCCGGCCGGGTCGGTGCTGTGGGGCACGACGCCGGCGCGCCCGAACTGGCGGCCGCGGTCCTGCGACAGCGCCCAGCCCAGCCCGCGCGCGTGGCCGTACGCGAACAGCTCCCAGGTGACCAGGACGGAGCCCCGCGCATCGAGCGCCAGTTGCGGGAAGGCGGCACTGTTGCGGCCCGATGGCAGCGGGTTGGACACCTCGCGCGGCGCGGTGAAGCTGGCGCCGCGGTCCTCGGACTGGGTATGGAGGATGCGGTAGCCACCCAGCGGGCCGTACTCGCCATGTGCGAAGACCAGGTGAACCATTCCACCGCGGTCGACCGCGACACGGGGCGCATCGGCGTGCCCGCGCAGCGGAGCGACCGCGGAAGGCCCCTTGAAACGCTCACCGCCGTCGTCGGACACCGCCAGCAGGATGTCCGCCTCGGGCTCGTCGCCGGAGGTCCAGACCACGTAGATCGTGCCACGCGGACCGATGGCGATCGAGGGGGCGCGGGCCGGGCGCAGCCGGCCGTTGGCGCCGCGGGGAAGCTCGCGCGGCTCCGAGAACCGCAGCCCGCCGTCGATGGACCTGCTGTGCCACAGCGGACCTTCGTAGTCGGTCCAAACCGCATGCAGCGCGCCATCCGGACCGGCCACCATGTCGTAGCTGCCGTTGTCCCAGCGCAGCGGCGTGAGCCGGCCCTTGCCGGCACCGGACCTGGACTGGGAAAGATTGACGGGCGCCGAAAAGCGGGCTCCACCGTCGAGGGACCGGGCAAAGAGCATGTCCCCCCCGTGCGATCCGCCCGAGAAGATGATCTCCTGCCACAGCAGGTAGAGCTGCTGTGGCGCGTCTGGCGCCAGGGCCATTCGCGGCAGCCAGCTGAAAGTGCGCGGCTGGCGGGACACATCCACCGGCCGCGCCAGCTGCGGAGCACCGTCGACCGACATGCGCTGGAACATCACGGCCTTGCGTGCCTGGTCGACCCAGGCCACCGCCGCCGTCCCGTTGGGCCAGACGGCCACCGCAGGGTCATCGACGAAATCGTAAGCCGAGTCATTCTGCTGCCACGGGCCGCGCTCGCCGCCGCCCCGGGCGAGTTCGGCAGGCGCCGCCCATGAGACGACCCGGGCCGAAGGTTCGCGGGAACGGGCCTCGGACCGCCCCAGGACCCAGGGCGCGGCAATGGCTGAGGCAACGAGGCTGCGGCGGAGCATGCGCGATTGGAGCACAAGCCGATGGGTGTCGTTCCCGCGCGGCCGCATCCGGGCGGCGCATAAACTGACCAGCCAGCCGTTTCACCGGAGACCCGAAGTGACCCTTGCCCTGCTGTTTGCCGCCGGACTCGTCGCGCTGATCGCCGGCGCCGAACTGCTCGTGCGGGGGGCCTCACGGCTGGCGCTCTCGCTCGGCCTGTCGCCTTTGGTCGTGGGCCTGACCGTGGTCGCCTTCGGCACCAGCGCGCCCGAGGTGGCAGTCTCGATCGGCTCCGCCTGGTCGGGGCAGGTCGACATCGCCATCGGCAACTCGGTGGGCTCGAACATCTTCAACGTGCTGTTCATCCTCGGCATTGCCGCGCTCATCACGCCCCTGGTGGTGGCGCGGCAGGTGATCCGGCAGGAAGTGCCGATCATGGTGTGCGCCTTCTTCTTCGTGGCCGCGGTCGCCATGGACGGCCGCATTGGCCGCTTCGACGGCGTCGCGCTGCTGGTGCTGCTGGGTCTGTACAACCTGTACCTGGTGCTCCAGAGCCGCCGAGAAGCGCGGCTGGCTGCCAGCGAGGGCAGCGAGGACGAGCCAGGACCCGCGAGCGGAGACTGGACCTCGGGCACGCCTTTCCAGCTGGTGCTGATCGCCGTCGGCCTCGGACTGCTGGTGCTGGGTTCCACCTGGCTGGTCGACGCCGCCGTCATCAT
>DAIMZU010000521.1:0-2998 GCA_036733845.1 Ramlibacter sp. | reverse complement strand
CCACAAGACCTTGGCGACAGCAAGGCCGTCGAGAGCTTCGTCACCGCAAAGAACGGATTGAATCGCCTCGTCAGCACGGCCGAGGCGCGCCTCATGCAAGTGGGTGAGCAACACCTGAATAAGTGGCTGGTGGATGTTCGACAATCCGTGACGCAAGCCGTGTCGGACGCTGCCAACCCTCCGAAAAAGCCTTAATCGTCTCCTGCCGGCAACATCTCAGCGGACTCGGGTCCATTTGCGAGGCCGGATTCGACGGTCTTCGAGGTCAGTGTCTCCCGCACCTGCGCCTTCTCCCCCGCACTCGCGAACTTGCTGTACTTCTGCAGCATCGCCACCAGCTGCCCATACACGCGCGGGTTCCCGGCCACGCACTCGCGCTGCTCCAGGAAGTCCGGCTCGCCGGTGAGGTTGCCCACCAGTCCGCCGGCCTCGGTGATCAGGAGCGATCCGGCGGCGACGTCCCAGGGCGACAGGCCGGTCTCGAAGAAGCCGTCGGTGAAGCCCGCGGCCACGTAGGCCAGGTCGAGCGCGGCCGCGCCGGGGCGGCGCAGGCCGGCGGTGCGCTGCATGACCTCGGCCATGATCTTCAGGTAGGTCTGGAAGTTGTCGCCCGGCCGGAACGGAAAGCCGGTGCTGATCAGGCACTGGCGCAGGTCGGTGCGCTTGCTCACGCGGATGCGGCGCTCGTTGAGGTAGGCGCCGCGGCCCTTGGTGGCGGTGAACAGGTCGTTGCGGGTGGGGTCGTAGATGACGGCCTGCTCGATGCGCCCGCGCACGGACAGCGCGATGCTGACGCAGTAGACCGGGAAGCCGTGGATGAAGTTGGTGGTGCCGTCCAGCGGATCGATGATCCAGACGTGGTCCGAGTCCTGCTTGCCCTGGGTGCGGCCGGTTTCCTCGCCCCAGATCGCGTGGTCGGGGTAGGCGCCCAGCAGGGTGTCGATGATGGCCTGCTCGGCCGCGTGGTCGACTTCGGTGACGAAGTCGTTGACCTGCTTCTGGGAGATGCGCACGGACTCGATGTCGAGTGCGGCCCGGTTGATGATGGCGCCGGCGGCGCGTGCGGCCTTGATGGCCACGTTGAGCATGGGGTGCAGGTTGGACGGCATTGGGTTGTGAGGGAGCGAAGAGCGGGCCTGCGCGGCGGGCGGCAGGCGCGGGCACCCGGCGATGCGGGCGGCGACAATACCCCCATTGTACTTTTCTGCCGTGAAGACGCGTTTCATCCTCATCCAGCCCAGCCACGCCGGCAACGTCGGGGCGGCCGCCCGCGCCATGAAGGTCATGGGTTTCGACGACCTGGTGCTGGTCGAGCCCCGCTGGGCCGACGTGCTCGGGCGGGAGGAAACCCTGCAGCGGGCCAGCGGTGCGGTGGATGTGCTGCAGCGTGCGCGCATCGTCGCCACGCTGGACGAGGCGCTGGACGGCATCGACTACCTCTGCGCGACCGCCATGACGCCGCGCGACTTCGGCCCGCCCACGGCCGCGCCGCGGCCGCACCTGGCGGGGCTGCTGGCCTCCGAGCGGCCGCCGGAGGGGGTGGGTTTCCTGTTCGGTCCGGAACGCTTCGGCATGAGCAATGCGGACGTGTACCGCTGCCATGTGGCGCTGTCGATCGAGACGAATCCGGACTTCGGATCGCTCAACCTCGCGGCGGCGCTGCAGGTGATCGCGTATGAGTGGCGGCAGGCGCTGGGGGGGTTCGTTGCCGCGGGTGAGGGCGGGAGCCCCCGCCTGGCCGATGCGCAGGCCGTCGCTGGCATGCTGGACCATTGGGAACAGGCCCTGGTCGACATCGGCTTCCTCGACCCCGAGTCCCCCAAGAAGCTCATGCCGCGCCTTCAGCAACTCTTCAACCGCGCCCGGCCCAGCCCTGAGGAAATCCACATCCTGCGCGGTGTGGCCAAGGCCATGTCGCAGGCAGCCTCCGGCCGCAAGGCTTAGACTCGGCGGCCTATGTTCAGTCGCCTGCGTTCCGACATCCAGTGCATCCTCGACCGCGACCCTGCCGCACGCAGCAAGTGGGAGGTGATGACCTGCTATCCGGGCCTGCATGCACTGGTGCTGCATCGTCTCGCGCACGGGCTGTGGAGGCGTGAGCTGCGCTGGCTGGGGCGCCTGGTGTCGCAGTTCTCGCGCTGGCTCACCGGCATCGAGATCCATCCCGGCGCGCACATCGGCCACCGCGTCTTCATCGACCACGGCATGGGCGTGGTGATCGGCGAAACCGCCGAGATCGGCGACGGCTGCACCATCTACCAGGGCGTCACGCTGGGCGGCACCTCGCTCACCAAGGGAGCCAAGCGCCACCCGACCCTGGGCCGCAACGTGGTCGTGGGCGCCGGCGCCAAGGTGCTGGGCGCCTTCACGGTGGGCGACAACGCGGCCATCGGATCCAACGCGGTGGTCACCAAGCCGGTGCCGGCCGGTGCGACCGCGGTGGGCATCCCCGCGCGCATCATCCAGGCCGAGGACTCCGCCCGGCGCGAGGAAGCGGCCAGCAAGATGGGCTTCTCGGCCTACGGCATCACCCAGAACGACGACCCGCTGTCCCAGGCCATGAAGGGCCTGATCGACAACGCGTCCTCGCAGGAGCACCAGATTGCGCTGCTGTGGCAGGCCATCGAAAAGCTCTCGTCCACCCGCACCGGTGACTGCGTGCCCGAAGACGCCCAGCGCAAGGAAAGCTTCGAGGCGGACAAGTTCACGCAGATGGTCGGGAAGTAGGGCCTCAGAGACGAACGCGGGTGCACCGCTGCTGTTGCAAACTGCGGCGCCAATGGGCCCTCAACTGATTTTCCTGGCGTCCTTTGCGTCTCCTTCGCGCCCTTTGCGTTCGTCTTGGACGCCGCCCCACCCGTGCATCACCCCCTCACCGCCCCCTTCGGCCGGAACGCCCGGCAAACGGCTTCGTCGGTTTCCATGTACGGCCCGCCGATGAGGTCGATGCAATAGGGCACGGCCGCGAAGATCCCCGGCACGAGGGTCTGGCCGGCGG
>DAIMZU010000520.1:0-3002 GCA_036733845.1 Ramlibacter sp. | reverse complement strand
CCCCACCGCCGCCGGGCTGTAGCCCTCGCGCAGAGCGAGCAGGGGCGCGGCCATGCGCATGCCCGCCATGCACGCATGGATGAACACCATGCCGGCGATCAGCCGTGCCAGCCCGGTCCCCGACGCCGGGGAATCCGGGACCGGAGTTCCGTGCGCCGGCCCGGTCACCGGCGCGGGCCTCCGCGGCCCCTCCTCATGCGCGTGCCAGCACCTGCGGGTTGATCGGCGTCAGCGGCTCGCCGCGCACCAGGAACGCCACGAGGTTGTCGGCCGCGAGCCGCGCCATCGCCAGGCGCGTAGGCACGGTGGCGCTCGCGATGTGCGGACTCAGGACCACGTTGGGCAGATCCAGCAGGCCGGGGTGGACCCGCGGCTCGCCCTCGAAGACGTCGAGCCCCGCCGCGAAGATGCGCTTCTCGCGCAGCGCCTGCGCCAGTGCGGCGTCGTCGACGATGCCGCCCCTTGCGATGTTCACGAGCGTTGCGGTGGGTTTCATGAGGGCGATCTCGGCCGCGCCGATGGCGTGGTGCGATTGCGGCGAGTACGGCAACACGAGCACCAGGTGGTCCGCACGGCGCAGGAGTTCGTCCTTGGAAACGTAGCTCGCCTTGCACTCGGCCTCGAGCTCGGGCGACAGCCGGCTGCGGTTGTGGTAGATCACCTTCATGCCAAAGCCGTGCGCGCCGCGCCGGGCGATGCCCTGGCCGATGCGCCCCATGCCCAGGATGCCCAGCGTGCTGCCGTGCACGTCCTGGCCCGCGAACATGTCGTAGCTCCATTTGCCCCACCGGCCCGCGCGCAGGAAGTGTTCGCTTTCGGTGAGTCGCCGCGCCGTTGCCATCAGCAGCGCGAAGCCGAAGTCGGCGGTGGTCTCGGTCAGGACGTCGGGCGTGTTGGTCGCCAGCACGCCCGCGGCCGTCATGGCCTGGATGTCGAAGTTGTTGTAGCCCACCGCCATGTTGGCGCAGATGCGCAGCTGCGGGCACGCCGCCAGCACCTCGGCATCGATGCGCTCGCCGCCCGTGGTGAAGGCGCCCTGCTTTCCCTTCAGGCGGGCGAGCAGTTCCTCGCGGGACCAGGCCTCGTCGGCCTGGTTGTCCTCGACCTCGAAGTGCTTCCGCAGCGTCTCGATGATTTCGGGGAAGATGGCGCGTGCCACCAGAACGCGGGGCCTGGCGCCCGGGGGGCTGTCGGTATCGTGGGTCATGCTTATTCCAGCCAGTGGGTGAATGTGGACACCGGTTCGCGCGGTGTGTGGAAGGTGTTGACCTTCGCCGATTCGTCGGCGTAGCCGACGGCCATGCCGCAGACCAGCATCTCCTGCTCGCTGGCCCCGACCTGCGACAGCACCAGCGCGGCGAAGTCATTCCAGGCGGCCTGGGGACAGGTATGCAGACCCTGTGCCCGTGCGGCAACCATGATGTTCTGCAGGAACATGCCGGTGTCCACCAGGGAGCCGGCGTCCATCACGCGATCGATGGTGAACATCAGGCCCACGGGCGCGTCGAAGAGCCGGAAGTTGCGCTGGTGCTGCGCATGCATCTTGTCCTTGTCACCCTTGCCGATGCCCAGCAGGCCGTACAGTCCCCAGCCGTTCTCGCGGCGGCGTTCGAGGTAGGGACTGACCCACTGGCGCGGGTAGTACTGGTACTGGTCACCGCGGAAGCCCGCGGCCAGCGAAGGATCCGCAGCCACGGCGTCGTGCGCCTGGCAGACTGCCTGCACCAGCGCGTCGCGCCGCGCACCCTGCACCACGTACACCTTCCAGGGCTGCGCGTTCGAGCCCGACGGCGCGCGGCTTGCGACCTGGAGGATGTGTTCAAGCATTGTGCGGGGCACCGGCCGGGGCAGGAAGGCCCGCGCGGAAAAGCGGCTTTCGATGGCTGCATCGACGCTCGCGGCATCCGCGATGCGGACACTGACTTGGGGGACAGGGGTCATGTGAGCGATTCCAGGACCTGCCGGAGCCGATCCGGCAGCGGCACCGGCTTGCGGGTGGCGCGGTCCACGTAGACATGGATGAAATGACCCCGCGCCGCGCAAAGCGGCTCACCCGGGGCGAACAGGCCGACCTCGTAGCGCACGCTGCTGGCGCCGATGCGCGCGACCCGGATGCCGGCTTCCACCGCCTGCGGGAAAGCGAGCGGGGCGAAGTAGTTGCACTGCGTCTCGACCACCAGGCCGATGACCTCGCCCGCGTGGATGTCCAGCGCCCCCTGCTCGATCAGGTAGGCGTTGACCGCGGTGTCGAACCAGCTGTAGTAGACGACGTTGTTGACGTGGCCGTACACGTCGTTGTCGGCCCAGCGGGTGCCGATGCTGCGAAAGACGGGCCAGGTACTGCGGGGCTCGGGCTGGGGTCGGGCAACGTCGGTCATCGCGCGACATTCTGCCAGCGCTGCCAGTACTGTGCCGCCACCCGAAAGGTGTTGACCTGCGCCGTGACGGTGTCCTCGATCCGCCGCCCGTAGCCGCCGGCCATCGCCAGCGCCAGCGGCAGGCGGCGCTCCCAGGCCCAGTCGAACACCCGCCGGTCGCGCGCCTCGAGCCCGTCCCAGGTGAGGCGCAGGCGCCCCAGCCGGTCGCCTTCGTGCGGATCCGCGCCCGCCAGGTAGATCACCAGCCCCGGCTCGAAGCGACGTTCCAGCTCCTGGAGCGCATGCTCCAGCGCATGCAGGTAGTCGGCGTCAGCACAGCCGTCCGGCAGTCCGACGTCCAGGTCGCCCGCTTCCTTGCGGAAGGGGAAGTTCTTCTCGCCGTGCATCGACAGGGTGAAGACCGAGGGATCGTCCCGGAAGATGTGCGCCGTGCCGTTGCCCTGGTGGACGTCGAGGTCGATCACGGCGACCCGAAGGGGCCGGCCCCGCACGCGCGCCCGCTCGGCCTGCATCAGCCGCGCTGCGACGGCGGCGTCGTTGAACACGCAGAAGCCGCCGCCGCGGTCCGCTCGTGCGTGATGCGTCCCGCCCGCGATGTTGGCCGCGACGCCCTCCGACAGGGCG
>DAIMZU010000519.1:0-3003 GCA_036733845.1 Ramlibacter sp. | reverse complement strand
GATCTACACCTCGCTCGAGAAGGGCACCATCGATGCCGCCGAGTGGGTCGGCCCCTACGATGACCAGAAGCTCGGCTTCGTGAAGGTCGCGCCCTTCTACTACTACCCAGGCTTCTGGGAAGGCTCGGCCCAGCTCGACTTCTTCATCCACCAGAAAGCCTTCGATGCGCTGTCGGCCGAAAACAAGGCCATTGTCGAAGCGGCCGCGGCCCTGGTGCACGGGGAAACGCAGGCGCGCTACGACGCCCGCAACCCGGTCGCTCTCAAGCAACTGGTCAGCCAGGGCGCCAAGCTGCGTGCGTTCCCGCAGGACATGATGACCCAGGCCTTCAAGATCGCCAACGAGATCTACGAGGAAACCTCGGCCAAGAACGAGAACTTCAAGAAGATCTACGCCGACCTGGCGCGCTTCCGTGCCGACCAGAACCTCTGGTTCCGTTTCACCGAGGCCACCTTCGACCGCTTCATGCAGGCGCAGAAGCTCTAATCACCCCTTGCGCAGGTTTCAGGGCGCGGTGGTAGCATCGCTGCGCCGCCCCTGCCGTCCAGCCGGATGCGCGGCCCCCCTCGACCCGTCGAGATCGACCGTGACTCCGAGCTGAACGCGTCCGCTCCAGCTGTCCACGATCGCGCCTGTCCCCTGCTGGACGAGCACGCTCCCAGCGACAGCCTGCCCTATGCGCCGCCCCCCTGGGACCTTCGGCAGTGCCGGACCACCAGGTTCGTCTTCCTGCGCAACGCACCGTCCTACGAACGCCTGAGTGAGGAGTTCGCCTGGGAATCGACCTGGCGCAACGAATCCGAGGCGCGGGCGCGCGCCGAGCCGGTGCGCTATGCGGTGAGCACCTTCATCAAGTCGGTGCGCTCGCGGCTCAAGCGCAACAAGGTCGTGGACCTTGCCGTCGAGGCGATCCTGGCCATGCCGGAGCAGGGCAGCATCCGCCTGCTCGACGTGGGCTGCGGCTGGGGCCAGTTGCTCGGCGAGGTGCTGCAAAGGCTTCCCGCCGAACGCCGCGCCGCGTGCCGGCCGATGGGCATCGAAATTTCCGCCGAGCTCGCCCGCCTGTCTCAGGCAGCGCTCACGCCGCTCGGCGGGCGCTGCCTGCACGCGCCGGCCCTCGAGGGCCTCGAACAGTGTGAGGCGGCGTCACTCCATGTGATCGTGATGGCGTCTTTCCTCGAGCACGAGGTCCAGCCCCTGGCCGTGCTGCGCCAATGCGCTGAAAAGCTCGTTCCGGGCGGCCGGGTGATCGTCAAGGTGCCGAACTATGCAAGCTGGAACCGGTCGATGCGCGGTGCGCGCTGGTGCGGGTTCCGGTGGCCGGACCATGTCAATTACTTCACGCCTGACACCCTGCAGGCGATGTCCGCCAAGGCGGGCCTTCGGCAGGTCCGGATGTCCTGGAGCGACCGTTTCCCCTTGAGCGACAGCCTGTACGCGGTGCTGGAGCGGCCGGCGCGCTGAGAAGGTGTGTTGCGGCGGCGCCAGGATGTCGGGCCCGCCGTGTGACGGTCAGGCGCCCCGGCGAAGCACCGAATGGAGCAAACCGGCGAAGATCAGCAGCAGCACCAGTTGCAGGACCATGCGTGGCCATCGGGCTGCCAGGCGGCGGTTCCGGTGGCGACGTACGGGCGGAACGAAGTAGGGCATGGAGTGAGCGAACTCTCTTGAGGGTGGGGCCGAGTGTGATCGAGCCCGCTCGTGCCCCGCGGATATCCGCTGGCAGTGTTGCCAGCGGTGCTTCGCCCGGAGATTTCGTCTTCAGCGGCGGTCGACGTCAGGCGGCACGGGTGCGCGCGAGTGCAGGCGCAGGTGCAGCGCCGCCTGCGCCATCAGGTTGGCCGAGACGGGGGCAGTGACGAACAGGAACAGCGTCACCAGCAATTCGCGCAGCCAGGGCTCGCCGAGTCCCCACTGGTACAGCATGCTGGCCAGCAGCAGGCCGCCGACCCCCAGTGTGCTGGCCTTCGTGGGCGCATGCAGGCGCATGAAGAAGTCCTTGAAGCGCATGAAGCCGATGGCGCCGATCAGCGTGAAAAGGCCCCCGACCACCAGCAGGAAGGCGACGATCACCTGGGCGACGGGATGAAGTTGCGTGGTGTCCATGGCAGCCTCACTCGATGACGTCGCCGCGCATGACGAAGCGGGCCAGCGACACGGTTCCGATGAAGCCCAGCATCGCGATGACCAGGGCCGCTTCGAACAGCAGGCTGCTGGACAGCCGCATCCCCAGCAGGATCACCAGGCCCACGGTGTTGATGTAGAGCGTGTCGATCGCCAGCACCCGGTCGATGCTCTCGGGTCCGCGGACCAGCCGCCAGGTCGTCAGGAGCATGGCCAGGCCGATGGCGGCGAATGCGAAATTCAGGGCCCATTCGACGATCATCCGAAAATCTCCTTCAGCGGGCGCTCATAGCGTTGCAGGATCTCGGCGGCCACGGCCTGCGGCTCATGGGCGTCGAGGGCGTGCACCAGGATTTCGCGGCGCTCCTCGTCGACGACGCAGGACACGGTACCCGGCGTGGTCGTGATGATGGTGGCCAGCAGCATGACCGCACGCGGGTCGTCCAGCGAGTGTTGCACCCGTACCCAGGCGGGGTGCGGGTCGGCGCTGGGGCTGAGCACGATGCGGGCGACCGCGAGGTTGGCGACCACGATGTCCCGCAGGACGGTGAGTACCAGCCTGACCATGACGCCGATGCGGCGGGGGCGGGAGCCTGGCCCGATGAAGCCGTGCGCCAGCCACGGCAGCACGACCGCCATGATGGCCGCCCAGGCGAGGTTCACCAGCGAGATCGAGCCCTGCATCAGGAGCCAGGTGATGGCGATCACGACGGACAGCCAGGGGTGCGCGAGCCACCGGCGCTCGCCTGCGGGCTCATGGGTGTCTGGCGGCATGGCCGGGCGGTTCATCGGGGCACCTCCGGGGAATAGGGCCGCACCGGGACGGCGGCACCTTCGCCGAGCACCGCGCGGGCCATGCCGGCGGGATCGGCCAACTG
>DAIMZU010000518.1:0-3007 GCA_036733845.1 Ramlibacter sp. | reverse complement strand
GCCCTGGAGGACGCGGGTGCCGATCTCCTCGAGTCCCTGCAGGGGCTCGGCTTCGGCGAGGCGCGCATCGAAGGCATCTCGCGCGATGCCGCACCCCGGCTCGACTGGCCGCACGCGCTGGCTCTGGAGGTGGCGGCGCCGGTGCCGGTGCGGGGCTGGCTGGGCACCGACTCGCTGGGCCTGATGCAGCTTGCCGGCATCGCCGCCCGGCAGCCGGCCACGCCCAATGCCTTGCCGCCGGATGCACTGCCCGTGTGCCTGCGTGCCGAGATCGGCTTCACCTGGCTGGCCGCCGGGGAACTGCGCGGCCTCGCGGCGGGCGATGCCGTGCTGATCGAACACAGCTTCACCACGCCGGATGGCGAGATCTGGATGGGCGTGGACGGCTGGGGCTTCCGGGCCTATTGGGGTGACAACAGCCTGACCGTGACCGCACCCCTGACCGAAGGAGGATGGATGATGGAACGCGAGACCACCGGGCACGCCGCACCCGACACCGGCATCGACGGACTGCCCCTGCGCCTGGCGTTCGACCTGGGCGAACGAAGCATCACCCTGGGCGAGCTTCGCCACCTGCAGGTGGGGCAGGCCCTGGACCTGGGCCGCCCCCTGTCGCACACCGTGAGCCTGCGCGTCAACGGGGCCCTGGTGGGCTCCGGCGAACTGGTCGACATCGACGGGCGCCTGGGCGTGGTGATCACGGCGGTGGCCGGCGCCGAGCTCGAGGCCAGTGCGCCGCTGCCGCAGCAGCAGCCCTTGCACGAGGACGAAGAGCCGGCCGAGGCCGAGGAAGCGTGGGAGCAGGAATGAGCGGCTTCGATCCCGTCAGCCTCGCCGTCGCCTTCGGCCTGATCGCGCTGCTTCCCACCGTCGTGGTGGTCACCACCGCCTTCCTCAAGATCTCCGTGATCATGATGCTCGTGCGCAATGCGCTGGGCGTGCAGCAGATTCCACCCAACATCGCGATCTACGGGCTGGCCGTGATCCTCACCGCTTATGTGATGGCCCCGATCGGGCAGCGGATGTACGAGGTGGTGGTGGAGGCGCCCGCTCCCGCGGCGCGCAGCATCCCCAGCCTCATCCAGACGCTTCGCACCGGCGCCGAGCCGCTGCGCGGCTTCCTCGAGCGCAACAGCAAGCCGGAGCAGCGCGACTTCTTCCTGCGCACCACGCACAAGATGTGGGGGCCCCAGCTGTCCGCGAACGTGACGCCCACCGACTACCTGGTGCTGATGCCGGCCTTCCTGGTGAGTGAGCTCACCTCGGCGTTCCAGATCGGCTTCCTGCTGTACCTGCCGTTCGTGGTGATCGACCTCATCGTCTCGAACATCCTGCTGGCCATGGGAATGATGATGGTCTCGCCAGTGACCATTTCACTTCCGCTGAAGCTGTTCCTGTTCGTCGCGGTGGACGGCTGGACCAAGCTGATCCAGGGCGTCATCCTCACTTACGTCTGAGCACTGCCATGGACCCCGCAGACCTCGTCAACTTCCTTGTCAAGGCGCTCTACCTGACCTTGTGGCTGTCGCTGCCGCCGATCATCGTGGCATCGATCGTCGGGACCTTGTTCTCGCTGTTCCAGGCGCTCACACAGATCCAGGAGCAGACGCTCTCGTTCGGCGTGAAGCTGGTGGCCACCATGGTGACGCTGGTGCTCACCGCGCGCTGGATCGGTGGTGAGCTGTTCAATTACACGCTGGCGGTGTTCGATGCATTTCCCCAGGTGCGCTGAGACATGGTCGATCTGGGCGAGATCCTCTTTCTCGTCAAGGACTATGCGCTGGCGCTCGCCTTCACCCAGCCGCGCATCCTGGCCATGTTCGTCGTGATCCCGATCTTCAATCGCGCGATCCTGCCTGGCATGCTGCGCATGGCGATCGCCGCCGCATTCGGGGTGGTGGCGGCACCGATGCTGCTGCCCCACGTGTCGCCCCTGCAGGTCGATGCCATTGCCATCGTCGGCATCGTCGTCAAGGAGGCGATGATCGGCTTCGTGCTCGGCATGCTCGTGGCCGTGCCCTTCTGGGCCTTCGAGGGCATCGGATTCCTGATCGACAACCAGCGCGGCGCCAGCATCGCGGCCACCCTGAACCCGCTCACGGGCAACGACAGCTCGCCCATGGGCATCCTGTTCAACCAGGCTTTCATCGTCTTCTTCTTCGTCAGCGGCGCGTTCAACCTCATGCTCGAGCTGCTCTATCACAGCTTCTCGCTGTGGAACGTGTTCACCTGGACCCCGCACCTGAAGCCCGAGACCATGCCGGTGCTGATCGAGCAGGTGATGCGGCTGGTCAAGCTCGCGCTGCTGCTGGCGTCGCCGGCGCTCGTGGCGATGTTCCTCGCGGAACTGGGGCTGGCGCTGGTCAGCCGGTTCGTTCCCAACCTGCAGGTGTTCTTCATGGCCATGCCGATCAAGAGCGCGCTGGCGGTGCTGGTCCTGATGATCTACATGGCGACACTGTTCGAGTACGCCACCGACCTGATCGCGCCCTTGCGCGATGTGGTCCCCACGCTCGACGAACACTGGAAACGGCCACCGGGAGCCACGCGATGAGCAGCGAAAAGACCGAACAGCCGACCCACAAGAAGCTGCAGAAGGCACGCGAGGACGGGCAGGTCGCCAAGAGCAAGGACTTCACGCAAACCGTGCTGATCCTGGCCCTGTTCGGCTACATGCTTGCCGTGGCACCGGACACCATCCGCAAGCTGGGCGAGATGATGGTCCTGCCCGTGGGTGTCCTGGGCATGAGCTTCGAGCACGCGGCCAACGTGGTCGTCACGCAGCTCCTGTGGGACGCGGTCGAGCTGCTCCTGCCCTACGTGCTGATCGTGCTGTTGGTGGGAATCTTCATCGAGGCCCTGCAGACCGGCCTGCTGATTTCGTTCAAGGCGGCGATGCCTTCAGGCAAGAAGCTCAATGTCGCGAGCAACCTGAAGAACATCTTCTCGATGAAGAACTTCGTCGAGTTCCTCAAGTCATGCGCCAAGATCGCGGTGCTCTCGGCGG
>DAIMZU010000517.1:0-3014 GCA_036733845.1 Ramlibacter sp. | reverse complement strand
GGGCACACCTTTCATTCCGCGCAGCGCGAACCCATCAGGCCGAAGAGGCGCGGTACGGTTGAAGAAGATCATCCACAGCAAGGTGTGGTCGTCATCGATGGGGACCGAGATCTGCAGGGCCCTGTCGGAGTCCGGCCCGGGTTCTATGGCGTGATGCTGGATGAAGGGCGCGATGAACCGGAAGTGCGTGCGCTTGACCGCGTCCACATTGGTGTAGGAAAAACCGTAGGGCGTCGGCTGCACGAGCATCTCCGGGTAGTCGTAGCTGATCCCGTTGTCCATCCGGAGTCCATTTTCGGAAAAGTAGACGCTGCCCCGACGCGAATTCCGGTTGGTCTGGTTGTGGAGAATCTGCGCATGGAAGATGTCCCAGAGCGTCTCGAGTGGCCGCAGCCAGTCGCAGTTGGCGACGACCGTCGCTGCGAGCACGTGATCGTCCGGCAGGTCGGTGAAGGCGAGCGGCCGCATCGGGGGGGGCGGGCCTTCGCCTAACCAGCTCCAGACGATTCCCTGGCCTTCATGCACCGGGTGGCTGGACGTGCGAAGCTTGCGCAGGGCGCATGCGTCCTGGTGCGTGGGGGCCTCGACCAGCAGTCCCTCTGCTGAAATCTTCCAGCCGTGGTAGACGCAGCGCAGCCCTCCGGGTTCATTGCGCGCCAGCGCCATCGAGGCCCCACGGTGCGGGCAGGCCTCGTCCATCACGCCGACGCGGCCATCGTGGCCGCGAAACGCCACGAAGTCTTCACCGAGGATGCGGAAGCGGTGAGGCGGTCCGCCCGCCTCCAGCTGGACCGACCGCAACACCGGGATCCAGTACGCGCGCATCAGCCTTCCCAGCGGCGTGCCGGGACCGGTCTGCGTCAACAGTCTCTCGTGCTCTACTTTCAGCATGGGGCCGCTTCTCCGATCGTGAAAGCGAACTCGCCGATCTGGTCGATCCACTGCCGCACGTGGTCGCCTGGCCGCAGATAGCGATTGCGTGCCGCGCCCACTCCGGCCGGCGTGCCCGTGAGGATGACGTCGCCCGGCAGCAGGGGCACGGAGTGGCTCAGATGGGAGACCAGTTCCGCCACACCGAAGATCATGTTGGCGGTCGTGGAGTCTTGCATCAGCTCGCCATTGACCCACAGTTTCATTGAAAGGTCCTGCACGTCGGCAATGGCACTGGCGGGGGTGATCGCCGGTCCCATGGGGCAGGCGCCGGCAAACGACTTCTGGCCTATCCAGTCGGCGCGGAACAGGGAACCGGGTTCCTCCCACTCCCTGAACATGCGATCACGAGCCGACAGATCGTTGGCTACCGCATAGCCTGCGACATGCTGCAAGGACCGGTCGGCCGGCACGCGATCGGCGGGCTTGCCGATGATGACGGCGAGTTCGACCTCCCAGTCCAGGCGTGTCACGCCTTGAGGCATGGCGACGCGCGACCCCGGGCCTGTCACGCAGGTGGAGGACTTGAGCGTGAACCAAGGTGCGGGGGACACGCGGCTGGCTGGGAGGTCCTTGCTCATCAGGCGAGACATTTCTGCCACGTGGTCGGTGTAGTTCGCGCCGGCAATGTAGATGTTGCGTGGGTCCGGAAGCGGCGCCAGCAGCCGCGCCTGGCGCCAGGGCTCGCGCGTCGCCATCCGCTCGGCGGCCGTGGTGAGCTTCTCCTCGGCAAGGCTCCATTGCTCAAGGATCTCGCGCATCGACCCGAAGGTCTGCGAGGCATAGAAACCGCCGTCGCGGGTGAGTCCGACCACTGGCCCGGCGCCCGCGTCGAAGGTGGCGATCTGGAACATGAACGGGTGCTTCCTTTCCGGCGGGGGCCGGCTGGCTGGAATGTAGGCCATGGATTACATTGCGCCAATGCTCCTGCCGAATAGACGCTATCTCCCAAAGCGATGAATCCCTGCTCTTTCGATTTGAATCTTCTCAAGGTGGCCGTGGCACTTGCGGACACAGCCAGCGTCACCCGTGCGGCCGTGGAGCTGAACATGAGCCAACCTGGAGTGAGCACCGCCTTGGCCCGGCTGCGCACGCAAGTCGGCGATCCTCTGTTCGTGCGGACCTCGCGCGGCATGGAGCCTACCGCCCGCGGCGCCATCGTCGTGGCCGAGGCAAGGGACGTGCTGAACCGCGTTGCGCGGCACGTTCTTTCTTCTCCGGAGTTCATGCCGGCTTCAAGCCGGACCGAGTTCCGTTTTGCGATGGCCGATGTGGCCCAGATGCTGTTCATTCCGCGTCTGCTGCGCGCGCTGGCGCAGGAGGCGCCCCACGCAACGGTTCACATCGGCAGCCATCAGCCCGCGCGGCTCGAAGCCGCCCTCGAGGCGGGCGCGGTGGACCTCGCGGTTGGCTACTTTCCCGAACTGACCGGGGGCAACCTGATTCAGCAAAGGCTCTTCATGCACGGGTTCTGCTGCCTTGTGCGTGCCGGGCACCGTTTTGCTCGCGGGCTCTCGGCATCCGAGTTCTGCGAACTGGAGCATGTGGTCGTCCAGGCGCCGGTGCACAGCCACGAGATGGGCGAGCGCTACTTCCTGCAACACCGGATCCCGCGCCGGATACGCATGCGAACCTCCAACTTCGCGACTCTTCCCGTGATCCTGGCGGAATCCGACATGATCGCGACAGTGCCGGCGGCCCTGGGCACGGTCTTGCCACGCGTGAGCGCGATTGCGGCGGTGGCTACGCCTTTTGCCATGCCACGCTTTCAGGTGCGTCAGCACTGGCACCGCCGTTTCGACAAGGACCAGCGCAGTATGTGGCTCAGGGCGCTGGTGGCCCGGCTGTTCGGGGCGGGCTCGGATTTTCTGGCTTGAACAGGTGACAGCCCGGTGTTGCTTCGCCCGCAGCGATGTACTAATGGCCGCATCGAAGCAGCCGGAGGTAAGCGACATCGCCGCGAGAACGTCCTCAGCGAGGCGGAAGGGGACCGGCACCGCCTCAGGGCACGTCAACCGTGTCCGCCGCGGTGTCGTCGAGCGGCCGCACCGGCTGGGAAGGATGCACCGGCGCACCGCCGACCG
>DAIMZU010000516.1:0-3014 GCA_036733845.1 Ramlibacter sp. | reverse complement strand
GGCGGCGACAGTCCGTTCCGCTTCTTGTTGTTGTGGCGCGATGACAGCACGCCGCCACGGGGCGAGCCATGGCCCGGCGGCCCGCCCCCTACGAAAGGAGGGGTAAACCGGCCGCCGCCTGTCGCCGGCGCCGGCTGTGTCGGCTGCCTGACATACGCATGCCGGTGTGGCTGGCATTCTCGCGCGCATCCGTCCGCCGGCCTTGCGCGGCGGTGTGGCCGTCACGGCGCCGCCAACGAGCCCGCAGCCGCCTCGACAGCCGTTGTCACCACAGGCTCCACCACCAGTTCCACAAAAACAGGGAAGCGCCATCATGAGGGAACTCACGCTGCATGCGGCAATTGCCGCGCTGGCCATCGTGCTGCCATGGCAGGCCGCGGCCGCCCCGTCCTTTCCGAAGCAGGAAAAGGTCTGCAACTTCGACGCCGCGCGCGAGGCGGCACGCAACCAGTCGGCGCTGGTGTTTCCCGACCCGCGCGTCGACAGCATGCTGGTGAACGGCGCGCTGGTGTGGACGGCGGGCTCTGCGGCCGTGCCCACCATCAAGCCCGGCGACACCATCACGCTGCGTGGCAGCGGCTTCGGCAGCGGCGTCGACACCGATTTCAGCAAGGTGATGATCGGCAACAGCCGCATCCTGGAAACCGACCTCAAGATGTTCGTGCAGATGCTCGACATCATCGCCGAGGTGAATTACGAGCTGCCGTTCACGCACAGCACCTGGAACCGCGACATCGTGTCGTGGAGCGACAGCCAGGTGCAGTTCAAGGTGCCGGTGCATGCCAGTCGCGGGCCCATCCGCCTGCAGGTGCAGAAGCGCGACGGTTACATGGCCTCGCTGTTGCGCCCCGGCCAGCCGCACAACGTCATCGACGCGCAGACCAAGCGCATCACCAACGATCTCTACCCGCACAAATGCGACGTGGTGTCGCTGCTTGGCGACCTCACCAAGGCCATCCCGCCGATCAACGTCAACGTGAGCAACCCGGGCTTCACCAACCTCGTGACGCAGGGCCGCAAGATTTTCTGGTCCTACGACTACAACATCGGCCTTGCGCACAAGATGCGCGACCTCGACTGGGCGAAAATTTTTGCCTACAAGACCACCGACCCCATCACCCGCGAGAAGGCCGACCCGCGCAAGCTGTTCGGCGCCTACAAGACCATTCCGGGCGAAGTGCCGGCCGAAGCCATCAACGACGTGTATTTCGATCCGTACCCGATGGAAAGCCCGATTCCCGGCTTCCTGCTGACACCGCAGAAAAAGAAGGGCAATACCAAGAACACCGGCTGGGTGGGTTATCGCACGGCGGAGTCCAGCCATCCGTTCAATGGCAACGGTGCCTGGGCCGGCTTCAACTGTGCGTCCTGCCACGGCTACCGCATCAGCTATGAAAAGGCGCCGGGCCAGACGGTGACGAAAGTGTTCCCCGGCCTGCCGAATCCGGAATGGAGCATGAAATGGACGGTGCTGGGCGACAAGACCGGCGCCACCACCGCCACTTTCGAAGGCATCGTGGCGAAAGAGAAAGGCCCGGTGTGGGCGCCGGGCGAGGCCGACATCGACAAGACCACACTGCTTTATTACATGCCGGCCGGTGCCGGCGAGCACAACATTGTGCGCAACGTGGGCGAGGGCAGCGAGACCGACAACGACTACCAGTTCTCGCCGATTGTTATTCCCAACGTGACCAACCACATGCCGATCCGGCGCTCGCTGTCGCACACCGAATCGTATGTGGGCTTTGAAGGTTCCTACATCCACTCCGAGGAGCCGGACGGCGCCATGGGCTCGATGCGTGCGGCCGACCTGAAGGCGCTCACCGCCTACATGACCACGCTGGATGCCGACGACAAGGACCTGATCAACGCCGGCCTTTACCGCTGGCTGAAATCCAAGGGCAAGCTCGCCACGCAAACCGGCCATGCCGCGCTCAGCGAAGGGCAGTTCGTGCAGGCCGGCTGGCAGGCCTTCCCCGGCGTGGTCGCGGAAGTAAACCGCGGCAGGCAGGCCTATGCCCGCGACTGTGGCGGCTGCCATACCGACCAGGTCGGTGCCAACAGCAACGAGCGCATGTTCCGCCTGGACGAAGTCGGCCGCTTCTTCGCGCCCACCATCTACCACAAGGACCAGCAGTCGATCCGTGTGGCCTATCTGCGCAGCATGTACTGGACGCAGTCGCGCGGCCTGCTCTCCGACGGCCACGTGCGCAATCTGGAAGACCTGGTGAACCCCGAGCGCTGCACCGAAGGCTCGCCGCTGTACAACCAGTACTACACGATACATGCGCCGGTGCGCCCGGCACCGGGTTCGCCCGACCAGCCACTGGCCTGGCCCGACCTGAACCGCAAGGGCGACGTGTTCCGCGTGTACCGCAACCGCGAATATTCCGCCAACGATCCCTCGACGCAGCGCAACCGCTTCATCGAGCGCCACAAGTATTTCGTGAAGGTCGACTGGGACCCCGACAACTACTACTGGGACTACCAGAAGATGCGCCGCGAATACGGTCCCGGCGAAATGGGCACCGTCGCCCCCATCGGCATGCCCGCCGCGCCGCACCCCTGGTGCAGCGCCATCCCCGACGACATCGACAGCACCGTCCAGTACGTCCTCACGCTCTGACCCGAAAACCGGAGGGGAGGCCAAACGCCTCCCCTCCGGTTTTCATGAGCCCGCGCGTGATCGCAATCTCTCTCTGCGATTTGTTGCTGTTTCCCCTCAGTCCCTGAGCGAGGGGAGGAGTAAAGGCGGCCCGGGCAGTGGCCCATGAGCGATGTAATTTTTTTGATAGTGGCCTGGGCAGTCGACCTCCCTCTCCCCGGTTGCGGGGAGAGGGCCGGGGTGAGGGGCCTGCACCTACGGCGTAGCCCCAGCATCACGGCGCAGCGGCCAATCGCGAGACGCCGCAGGCGCGAGCACCACCACATTGCCTCGCTACAGCGCACGAGCGTCATGAGTTGCGGGCTCTCCGCAGGAGTCGCCTTTCCTTTGCTTACTTTCCTTTGGCGAA
>DAIMZU010000515.1:0-3017 GCA_036733845.1 Ramlibacter sp. | reverse complement strand
GGCCAGGGCGATCGCGTCCAGCATGGCATTGGCGGCCACGTAGTCGACCTGCCCGGGCGGGCCGAGTTCGACGCTGGTGGAGGAAAACACCGCAAACAGGTCGAGGCTGCCGGCGGGCAGCAATTCGTCGAGCAGCGCCGCGCCACCCGCCTTCGAGGCGATGAGCCGGTGCATGTCCGCCAGCGGCTTGGCGGACAGCGGCGCGTCGCCCAGCTCACCCGCCGCGTGGAACACGCCGTTCAGCGCACCCCATCGCTGGCGGCAGGCCTGCACCGCCGCGACCATGCCGACGCGGTCGGAGGCATCGGCCTGCACCACCTGCACCTCGGCACCGTCGGACTGCAGCTGGAGCAGCCGGGCGATCGTCGCACTCTCGCCCCCTGCCCCGGCTGCGGACGCGATCTCGGCCCAGCGCTCGGGCGGGGGCAGCGCGCGGCGGCTCACCAGCACCAGCCGGGCCTGCACGCTGCGCGCGAGGAAGCTCGCCAGTTCCATGCCGATGCCGCCGAGTCCGCCGGTCACCAAGTAGACCCCCCGGGGCCTCAGCCGGCGTGCCTCAGGAGCGGCGCGGGGCGCCCGCTGCCGGTGCGGCTGCCAGCGGGTTCCGTCACGCCAGGCGGCCAGGTCACCCGCGCCGCCACTGGCTTCGGCGAGCACCTGGGCAATCGCGCGTGCACCACCGTGCTGCGCAGGGTCCAGGTCGACGAGACGGCAGGTGACCTGTGGGAGCTCGCGCGGGATGACCCTGCACGGCCCGAGCGCGAGTGCCTGCTGCGGCGCGCGCGGCGCACCCCCGTTCACGCCCTGGCTGCCGGCGGTGACCAGCAGCACCTGCAGGGGCTTGTCGATGTCCAGTTCGGTCAGCGCCTTGGCCAGGAGCACCGGCGCATCGAATGCCCCGGGAAGGGCCGCCTCGTGGCCACGCGTCGACGCCCCGAGTGCCCCCAGGTGCACGATGCGGTCTGGCAGCAGCCCCTCGCACTCGAGTTGCTGCATCAGGGCCACGAAGCCCGGGCCGTCGTCGAACGGCAGGCGCCAGCGCAGGGTGTCCAGCCGCACGAGGCCGCTGCCCTGCTCGACCGCCACGGCGCGGGCACCGCGGGCGGCAAGCGTCGCCAGCAGTTCCTGGCCCAGCGGCAAGTCGCTGCCCAGCACCAGCCACCGGCCGGGCGGGAGTTCCGCCGCGGCATCCAGCGGCGCTGCCTGCCAGCCAACGCACTGGAACCAGTCTTCGACCGCGTCGAGACGGACGATGGGACGCGCTGCGCTGGCCTCCGGCGCCGGCTCGGCCGCCAGGCCGCGACCCGGCTCGATCCAGTGCCGCTCGTGGTCGAAGGCATAGGTGGGCAGCGGCACCCGACGCCATTCGCCCGGACCACGCAGGGCCGCCAGGTCGAGCGTGCCGCCGCGCGTCCACAGTGCGCCCGCGCTGGCGAGCAGCACCGCTGCATCGCTGTCGCCATCGCCCGCCTTGCGGGTCGAAGCCAGCACCGCCTGGCCGGGTGCGGCACCGTTGTGACGCGCCAGGGAGCCGAGCCCCTGCCCCGGGCCCACTTCCAGCAGGACCGCGCCTGGAAGCTCGCGCAGCAGCCGCTGCATGCCCTGGGCGAAGCGCACCGGCTCTCGCAGGTGGCGGGCCCAGTAGTCGGGCGGCAGCGGCTCGCCGGGCCGCAGCCACTCGCCCGTGAGCGTCGACAGCAGCGGCACGGACGGCTCCTGCGTGAAAACGCCCGACAGTCCCTGCCGGAAGGGCTCGAGGATGCCGTCGAGCAGACGCGAATGCGCCGCCACGTCGATGTGCAGGCGCCGCGGCTCCAGGCCCTGCGCGGTGAGGCGCTCGTGCAGGCGCGCGATGCCCTCGCGGCTGCCGGAGGCCAGGCACAGGTCCGGCGCGTTGACGGCGGCGACGTCCAGCCCCAGCTCGTCGCACAAGGGCCGAAGCTGCGCCTCGGGCAGGTCGATGGACAGCATGCCGCCCGCAGGCGCCTGCTCGAAGAGGCGGCCGCGCAGCACCACGATGGCCAGCGCATCGCGAAGGCTCAGCATGCCGGCCAGGCAGGCCGCCGCATACTCGCCTGCGCTGTGCCCGATCATGGCGGCAGGCTGCACGCCCCAGGACTGCCACAGGCGTGCCAGCGCGTACTCCAGGATGAACAGGGCCGGGATGGCACGGGATGGTGCCTCGAGCCACGCCGCATCGGCCGCGTCACCGGGCCGGCCTTCGAACAGGCGCTCGCCCAGGTCGGCGGGTGCGCCCGGCGGAAGCTGCGCCAGGCACTCCTGCACTGCCTGCCGGAAAGCCTCGTGCACCATCAGGTCCCGGCCGGCGCCGGGGAAATGCGCCCCGCCGCCGGGAAACAGGAACACCACCGGCGGGGGCGCATCGGCAGCCCGCGCGCTGCTGGCCGGGCTCCTGGGGCCCACCGGCTGCGCCAGGGCCTGCTTCAGCCCCGCCAGGTCACGCGCCACCACGGAAAGTCGCTGCGGGAACACCCGGCGTCCTTCCTGCGTGGTGTAGGCCGCATCGGCCAGGTCGAAGCCGGGGGGCGGGTCTTCGAGCATCTGCTGCCAGCGCGCCTGCAGGGCCTTGAGCGACGACTCCGTACGCGCCGACAGCGTGAACAGCTGCCACCCGTCCTCGGGCCGGCTTGCGCGCAGCACCTGCGGCGGCTCCTCCACGACGACGTGTGCGTTGGTTCCGCCCACGCCCAGCGAGTTGACACCCGCGCGCCGCGGCTCACTGCCGCGGGGCCAGGGCTGCGGCTGGTCCAGCACCCTGAACGGCATGCGGGCGAGGTCGAAGCGGCTGTTGGGTTTGCGGAAGTTCAGGCTGGCCGGCAGCAGGCCGTGGCGCAGCGCCAGGCAGACCTTGATCAGCGAAGCTACGCCGGCGGCGGTGTCGAGGTGACCGATGTTGGTCTTCAGGGACCCGAGCCCGAGCGCGCCGGCGCCAGCAGCGCCGTAGGCCTGCGTGAGCGCCGCCACCTCGATCGGGTCGCCCAACGGGGTTCCGGTGC
>DAIMZU010000514.1:0-3033 GCA_036733845.1 Ramlibacter sp. | reverse complement strand
GAACTGATCCATCTGCCGCCGCAGGATGGCCTCCTGCTCGGCGGGGGTCGAGCCCACCGGCTCGGCGCCCAGCTCGGTCAGGCGGCGCGCGACATCCGGGTGGCGCACGGCCGCCACCACTTCCCGGTTCAGGCGGTCGATGATTTCCCGGGGCGTTCTGGCCGGCGCGAACAATCCGTTCCAGCCTTCCAGTTCCATGTTCGCATAGCCCAGTTCGCGCACGGTGGGCACGTCCGGCAGGACGGCCGTGCGCTTGGACGCGCTGGTGGCGATCGCCTTCAGCGTACCGGCGCGGATCTCGGCCAGCGAGGTCGACAGCTGGTCGCCGCCGACCTGCAGGCGTCCGGCGAGCATTTCCTGCTTGAGGGGCGCCGCGCCCTTGAAGCCGATGTGCTCCATGTCGACTTTCGCCTCGCGCTTGAAGGCCTCGCCGAGCACGTGCATGGTCGACCCGGGACCGGTCGAGCCGTAGTTGTATTTGAGGTTGGGGTTGCTGCGCAGCAACTCAGCCAGCTCCTTCAGGTCCTTGGCGGGCACGGACGGCGTTGCCGTGAGCACGAAAGGCACGTACACGGCGATGGAGATGCCCGCGAAGTCTTTCTCGGCATCGAAGGGCGATCGCCTGGCGAGCGTCTGCGCCACCGACGACAGCGGAAAAGTCAGGTTGTGCATCAGGATCGTGTAGCCATCCGGCGGCGCCTTGGCCACCACATCGGCCCCGATGGCGCCGCCTGCGCCAGCGCGGTTCTCCACCGTGACCGGCTGGCCCATGCTCTCGGTCATGCGCTGCGCGACCAGCCGGGCCACCACGTCCGTCGTGCCCCCCGCTGGAAACGGCACGATCATGCGGATCGGCTTGACCGGGTAGGCCTGTGCATGCGCCATCGGCCCCGTCAGGAGCGCGAAGATCGAGAGGGCGGCCACTGCTCCGGCGCGGAAGGTCCTGCTGAAGTTCATCGTGTCTCCTTGGTGCGGGTATGTGTGTGTGCTGGTGCGTCTGCGTACCTGCGGGAAGTCATCCCGCCTTGCCGCCCTCATGCAGCCACCACACCGGCAGCTGGGTGCAGTCGGCCGGGTCGAGCCCCTTCGCTGCAGCCTGCTCGAAGGTGGCGAGCGCCAGTGCGGTCAGTGGCAGGCGGTAGTGCAGCGCCTGGGCCTGGTCGAGCATGCTGTGCATGTCCTTGCGCATGGTGGCAACGTTGACCGTGACCGCACCCGACGCGTCGCCGGACAGCGCCTTGGCGATCATGGGGCCCCGCACCTTCAGCATGTTGGGCCCGCCAGAGCTTTCCGCCAGGATGTCGATGACGCGGGAGGGATCGAGCCCCAGCGGCTGCAGCAGCGACAGAGCCTCCGACAGCGTCTGCCAGTACACCATCAGCGGCAGGTTGACCGCCAGCTTCATCGTCGCGCCGGCGCCGGCCTCGCCCACGTGCTCGACGCGCCGGCACAGCAGGTCCAGGACGCCGCGCGCTCGGGACAGGTCGGCCGCGCTGCCACCCACGAAGCCCAGGAGCTTGCCTTCCTTCGCGGGTCCGACGCTGCCGCCAACGGGACATTCGAGGTAGGCGGCGCCTGCTTCGCGAACCCGCCGGGCCATGGACTGCGCCTGCCCCGGACTCATCGTGCCCATGTCCACGAAGAGGCGCTCGCGCGGGGCGCCCGAGAGCAGCCCGTCGGGGCCGAAGTACACGGCCTCCAGGGCGGCCGCGTCGAGGAGCATGGTGAGCACCATGTCCGCGTCACTCGCCAGCGCGCCAGGTGTGCCGGCCCAGGCGGCACCTTGCGCAAGCACAGGCTGTGCGCGATCAGGCGAGCGGTTCCACACGATCACCTGGTGCCCCAGGCCCAGCAGTCGCGCCGCGATCGCGCTGCCCATCTTCCCCATCCCCGCGATACCGATCTTCATCACATGACTTCCGTGCAACTGGTGCATGGCAAGTTATCACGAGATAAACTAGCATGCAACCGGACCATCACGGGGTGGACAGTTGATGGAAATCGGCCTGAATGACGGAGCCGGCGGATCGGCCGTCCCCTGCTCAAAAGGTCAGGATCGCTCGCGGCCGCGGGGGATGGCGGCTCACTGCCGTGCGAACAGCGGCTGGTCGTAATGCGCGACCCGCGTGGAACGCCCCACCAGGCAGACCTCGCGAAACTGGTAGATGATCGCTCCCGTCGGCGTCCAGATGCCGCCGCCGGCATCGCCCACCGGCATGCGCAGGATCTGCCGCTGCGGAGCGTCCGAAGGCATCAGGATGGGTGCGTCGGTCCGCATGAACTCGCCGACGCGGATTCGGTGAACGCTGGCCACTTTCCGAGGATCGATCGTCAGCTCGCGCGCGCAGCCGCCCCAGACCACCATGGGCGTGATGGCAAAGCCCGACCGCGTCACGAAGTCGTCGAGGCGGCCCAGGATGGCGGACGCATCGACCGCGAGCCCCACTTCTTCCTGCAACTCGCGCAAGGCCGCCTGCTCGGGCGTCTCCCCTTCATCGATGTGGCCACCCGGCAGTGCCCACTGGCGCGCATGCCGCCGCAGCGTCGCGGCGCGGCGCGTCAGGAGGAGGGCGGCTGAGCGGCTCCAGCCCACGGGCCGGGTGAGTCCGTCGATGTCGGCGCCGGGTCCTTCCTCGACCAGGGTGAGCGCGACGGCGGACGCGCGGTGTGCTCCGTGCGGCGCGCCCTGCGGCTCGAACCGGGCCAGCGCCTTCTGGATCTGTTCACGCAGGGGAGTGTCCAACTGCATGGACGCCATTGTGGCAGCGCGGCCGCTACGGGTGCCTGGTGACAGCCGCCCCGAAATGGCCACTGGTACTGGCCATGGCATTGGCGATGCCAGCGGTTCATCAGCCAAGGTCCAGCTTGGACTTTGTCGTGGCCCCTCTCCATGGCAAAAAGCCCCGCGTTGCGGGGCCTTGCTCGGTGCACCGGCACCCTGTGGGACGCCGATGGATGGGTTTTGATCTGGGGTGGCTGATGGGACTCGAACCCACGACGACCAGAATCACAATCTGGGACTCTACCAACTGA
>DAIMZU010000513.1:0-3038 GCA_036733845.1 Ramlibacter sp. | reverse complement strand
GTGCTGGACTCGCCGCACAGCGGCACCCGCTATCCTGAGGACTTCCGCCACGCCTGCGACCTGGCCATCCTGCGGCGTGCGGAGGACACGCACGTCGAGCGCCTGTACGACTTCGCGGGCGAACTGGGCGCGGCCTGGGTGGAGGCGTATTTTCCCCGCAGCTACCTGGATGCGAACCGCCATCCCTGCGAGATCGACACCACGCTGTTCAATGAACCCTGGCCGGGCGAACTGCCCGGCGATCCGCAGGCGCTCGCCAAGGTCCGCCTGGGCAAGGGGCTGGTGTGGCGTTGCACCGACGACGGCGTGCCGCTCTATGACCGCCATCTTGGCGTGGCCGAGGTCCAGGCCCGCATCGAGAACTGCTGGAAGCCCTACCACGCCGCGGTGGCCGATGCCATCGATGCGGCGCATGGGCGGCACGGCTACAGCCTGCACCTGAACTGCCACTCCATGCCCGCGGTGGCAGCCAGCCACGCCACGGACTTTCCTGGGTTGGTGCACGCGGACTTCGTGATCGGCGACCGCGACGGCACCAGTGCCCGGCCGGCAGTCACGAGCTGGCTGTGCGATTTCCTCGCCGCCATGGGCTATTCGGTGTCGTACAACCACCCCTACAAGGGGGTCGAACTGGTGCGGCGCTATGGCGATCCGTCGCGCGAGCGCCACAGCATCCAGGTCGAGGTCAACCGCAGGCTCTACATGGACGAGCAGAGCCTCGCGATCAACGACGGCTTCGAGCGCCTGCGCGCCGACCTTCGGCGCATGGTCACGGCCCTGACGGCACTGGACCCGAGGAGCCTGCGCTGATGGATCGGGTCGATGCCGTCGTGATCGGTGCGGGAGTGGTGGGCCTGGCCGTGGCGCGCGCACTGGCACGGGCCGGGCGGGAGACCGTCGTGCTGGAGGCCCAGCCGACCATTGGGCAGGGCGTGAGCTCGCGCAACAGCGAAGTCATCCATGCGGGCCTTTACTACGCGCCGGGTTCGCTGAAGGCGCGGCTGTGCGTCCAGGGCAAGGCGCTGCTTTATGCCTTCTGCGCCAGCCATGGCGTGGACCACCGCAACTGCGGAAAGCTCGTGGTGGCCAACAGCGACGAAGAAGCCGCATCGCTTCGCAGCCTTCAGGCGCGTGGCGCCACCAACGGCGTTCCGGTGGAGTGGCTCACGCAGGCGCAGGCGCGTGAGCTGGAGCCCGCCCTTCGCTGCACGGCGGCCTTGCTGTCGCCGACCACCGGCATCGTGGACAGCCACGGCCTCATGCTCGCGCTGCAGGGTGACCTCGAGCGCCACGGCGGCGCGGTGGCGGTCGCGTCGGCCGTCGATTCGGCGGTCCTGCGCTCCGGTGGCGAGCCGCATGTTCTCAGGCTTGCCGACGGCAGCGAGCTGGCCGCAGGCATCCTGGTGAACGCAGCATCGCTGCACGCCTGTGCGCTGGCCCGGCGGTTCCAGGGGCTGGATCCCCGCCATGTGCCGCGTGAAGGCTACGCCAAGGGCAACTACTACAGCCTCACGGGACGGGCGCCGTTCTCGAGGCTCATCTACCCCGCGCCGGCGGATGCGTGGCTGGGCGTGCACCTCACGCTCGACCTGGGCGGGCAGGCACGCTTCGGTCCGGACCTGGAATGGCTGGATGTCGATTCGCCCGAAGCGATCGACTATTCGGTGGACCCTCGCCGCTCGGAGGGCTTCTACGCCGAAGTCCGCCGCTACTGGCCGGACCTGCCGGACGGATCGCTCTCACCCAGCTACAGCGGTGTGCGGCCCAAGATCCACGCCCGCGACCAGCCCGCGCCGGATTTCCGGATCGACGGGCCGGCGGTGCACGGGGTGCCCGGGCTGGTAAACCTGTTCGGCATCGAGTCTCCCGGCCTGACCAGCTCGATGGCCCTGGCGCAGGCGGTGGTCGAGCTGAGCCCCTGACCGGCGGCAGGCGCATTGCCTTGCGCTGTGCTGCGGCGCGGGCTGCGCCGCGTCAGCGGCGGCGATGCGCGGCCATCGCGCGGGCCGCTTCGCCGACCAGGGCCGGGCCGCGGTAGATCAGCCCCGTGTACACCTGCACCAGGTCGGCGCCGGCCTCGAGCTTGGCGACCGCGTCGGCGCCGCTGAAAACGCCTCCGACCCCGATGATCGGGAAACCGGTTCCGAGCGCCTCGCGCAGCGCCCGGATGACCTGGTTGCTGGCCTCGAACACCGGGCGGCCGCTGAGGCCACCCGTTTCGTCGGCGTGCGGCAGTCCGGCAACGGCTTCGCGCCGGGTGGTCGTGTTGGTGGCGATGACGCCGTCCATGCCGTGCCGGCGCAAGGAGGCGGCGATCACGTCGATCTGCGGGCCGTCCAGGTCGGGGGCGATCTTGACGAACAGCGGCACGCGCCGCCCGCTGGCTTCGGCGAGTTCGGCCCGGCGCGCGGCCAGGGCGGCGAGCAGCGCGTCGAGCGCTTCGTCCGACTGCAGGGACCGCAGGTTCTGCGTGTTGGGGCTGGAAATGTTGACGGTGACGTAGTCCGCGTACGGGTAGACGCCCGCGAGTGCGGTGAGGTAATCGTCAGTGGCCCGCTCGATGGGGGTGGCGGCGTTCTTGCCGATGTTCAGGCCCAGCACCATAGCGCCAGGGCGCTCGCGCCGCACGCGTGAACGCTGCACGTTGGCCACGAAGCGGGCGAGGCCGTCGTTGTTGAAGCCGAGGCGGTTGATCAGGGCGTCGGCAGCAGGCAGGCGGAACATTCGCGGGCGAGGATTGCCCGGCTGGGCCAAGGGCGTCACGGTGCCCACCTCGACGAAGCCGAAGCCCATGCCGCTGAACGCGTCGATGCAGCGTGCGTTCTTGTCCAGTCCCGCGGCAAGCCCGACGCGATTGGGAAAACGCAGGCCGGCGACGTTCACCGGATCGTCGATCCGCGGCTGCTGCCAGAGGCAGCTGGCGGGTGTGCCCTGGAGGCGGGCCAGGGTGTCGAGCGTGAGGTCGTGGGCGGTTTCGGCGTCGAGCCGGAACAGGAGCGAGCGGGCAAAATGGTAGGGCAGCAGGGGCATGGATAATC
>DAIMZU010000512.1:0-3051 GCA_036733845.1 Ramlibacter sp. | reverse complement strand
GGATCAACAACACCGTGCACCCGACCTTCACGCATGTGTTCATGCCCTACAAGTTCGTGGAATCGCCCGAGGCGCAGGAGCAGGTCAAGGCTCACGCGACCGGCACCTATCGCTCGCTGCTTCAGGATCTGGAGCAGTTCGCGTCCCAGGCCACCGCAGGCGGCCAGCCCTGGCTCGGAGGCGAGCAGCCTGGCCCGCTCGACGCCTATGCGCTGACGGTGCTGCGCTGGGGCGGCATTGCAGGCATCGATCCCACGCAACTGGACGTGCTGTGGCGCCAGGCGCAGAAGTTCGCGCAGCTTCCCGCCGTGGCCCGCGCAGTCGAGCGCGAGCGGCTGCAGCTGAACCTGTACAAGCCGGCCTGATCAGGCCACCGCCAGGTCGGCCGCCGCGGCCGGCCTGAACCGCACGCTGATGCGGGTGCCCGGTGGCGTCTGACTGGGGCGCGCGTCCTCGATCACGATGTCCCCGCCGTGCTGCCGGGCGATCTCGTGCACGATCGACAGCCCCAGGCCCGAGCCGTCGACGTTGGAGCCCAGCACCCGGTAGAAGGGTTGCAGCACCAGTTCTCGTTCGGTCGGCGCAATGCCCGGCCCGGTGTCCTCGACCTGCAGCAGCACCTCGCCCTTTCCATCGTCGCGGGCCACCCGGGCGGTCACCAGGCCCGGGTGCTCCGCCGAAGACGGCGTGTAGTTCAGCGCGTTGTCCACCAGGTTGCCCACGATCTCCTTCAGCAGGGTCCGGTTGCCGTCCAGCAACAGCCCCGGCGAGCCCGCCTCGGGTCCGTCGTAGCCGAGGTCGATGTGCCGCTCCATGGCCTTGGGCAGGAACTCCTGGACGACTTCGCGCGTGATCTCGGCCAGGTCGCAGGGCTGGACCGCCATCGGCCGGCCGCTGCCCTCGGCGCGGGCGAGCGCCAGCAGCTGGTTGACGGTATGCGTCGCCCGGATGCTGGCGCGGCCGATCTGCTTGAGCGACTGCTTCAGCGCCTCGGCGTTGGATTCCTCGCGCTGGGCCAGGTCGGCCTGCATGCGCAGCCCGGCCAGGGGGGTCTTGAGCTGGTGTGCGGCGTCAGCCAGGAACCGCTTCTGCGTGGCGATCGAGTCCTTCAGGCGCCGCAGCAGGTCGTTGACCGAGGACACCAGCGGCGCCACCTCCAGGGGCACCACCTTGTCATCCAGCGGGGACAGGTCGTCCGGCTTGCGCGCGCGGATGCGCTCTTCGAGCTGCGACAGCGGCTTGATGCCGCGCACCAGGGCCAGCCAGACCAGGAGCACCGCCAGCGGCAGGATGATGAACTGCGGCAGCATCACGCCCTTGATGATCTCCGTGGCCAGCACCGAGCGCTTCTCGCGGGTCTCGGCGACCTGCACCAGGACCAAGGTCTCCGGCGGCAGGTTCAGGCGCACCCAGGTATAGGCGACCCGCACCGGCCGGTCGCGCAGCTCGGCGTCCCGCAGGCGGACCTCGCCGGGCACGATCGACTCGATCGTGGGCGGCAGGGGCAGGTCGCGGTCGCCGGCCAGCAGCTCGGGGCCCACCAGCACCTGGAAATAGACCTCGTCGGAGTCGTCGGCCCGCAGCATCTCGCGCGCAGGCTGGGGCAGGTTGAAGACGGCGCGGCGGTTCTGCACCGTCACCAGCTGCGCGAGCGCCTGGACGTTGTATTCGAGCGCGCGGTCGAAGGGCTTGTCCGCGATGTTCTGCGCCACCAGCCAGGTCAGCGCCAGGCTGACGGGCCACAGCAGCAGCAGCGGCGTGAGCATCCAGTCCAGGATTTCCCCGAACAGGGAGCGCTGCTCACGCTGGAAGAGTCGCATCCCGAGCTTCTCAGCCGGGAATCTTCTCGAGGCAGTAACCCAGGCCGCGGACGGTGGCGATGCGGATGGGCCCTTTCTCGATCTTCTTGCGCAGGCGGTGGATGTAGACCTCGATCGCGTTGTTGCTCACTTCCTCGCCCCACTCGCACAGGCGCTCGACGAGCTGGTCCTTGCTGACCAGCCGGCCGGCGCGCTGGAGCAGAACCTCGAGCAGGCCCAGCTCGCGCGCGGACAGCTCGACCATCTTGCCGTCGATGGTGGCGACGCGCCCCGCCTGGTCATACACCAGCGGGCCGTGCTTGATGGTGCTGCTGGTCGCGCCCATGCCGCGGCGCGTGAGGGCGCGCACACGTGCCTCGAGCTCCTGCAGGGAGAACGGCTTGGCCATGTAGTCGTCGGCGCCATAGTCGAGGCCCTTGACGCGCTCGTCCACGCTGTCGGCGGCGGTGAGGATGAGGACCGGCAGCGAGGAGCCCCGCGCGCGCAGCCGCTTGAGCACCTCCAGCCCGTGCATGCGGGGCAGCCCCAGGTCGAGGATGAGGAGGTCGAACTCGGTGTTCGTCATCAGCGCGGCGTCGCACTCGGTGCCGCTGGCCACGTGGTCCACGGCCGCGCCCGAGGCCCGCAGGCTGCGCAGCAGGCCGTCGGCCAGCACCTGGTCGTCTTCCGCGATGAGGATGCGCATGGTCCCTTGTCTCCAAGACGGCCGCGGCTCGGTCGGGCGGCTCCGGTGTGCATTGTAGGAGGGTTGTTTGTTTTGACGCAGACGGAGTGAGCGGCCGTCACGCTGTCGGCCCGGCATAGGCCTCCAGCCCGACGTACACCACCGCGGCGATGTCCTGTCCCAGTTCGGAGCGGAACTCGGCTTCGGCCTGCGCGACGGCCTTGCGGAAAGCCCCCAGCCAGGCCAGCCCGGCGTCGGTGAAGCGGACTCGGCGGGCGCGTGCGTCGTGCGGGTCGGGCTCGCGCACCACCAGGCCCCACGCGGCGCACTGGTCGACCAGGTCGCCCATGGCCTGCTTGCTCATGCCGGCCTCGCGCGCGAGGTCCGTGAGGCGCGAGCCGCCCAGCGCGAGGTGGCGCGTGATGTGGATGTGCGCGGCGCCGACCTGCGCCCGGGCGGCGAGATTGGACAGCGCCAGGGGCACGTCGATGTCGTGAGCCATTAAGCTCAGCACCCGCTCGTCGAAGCGGCGCGAGGCATGGCCGAGCAGGCGGCCCAGGTGGGTCG
>DAIMZU010000511.1:0-3060 GCA_036733845.1 Ramlibacter sp. | reverse complement strand
TTCCAGGACCGCATGCAAGCCCGGCCCGCAGTGCAGGAGGCGCTGCGCGTCGAAGGATTGCTGGGTTGATGGCGGGCGGGGGCGTCAACAGCTTCCGTTCCGGTTGAGCCAAGCCCCTTTGACAAGCTCAGGACGAACGGGGTGGGTGTCCGGGGCTCATAAACACCTCACCGGCCAAGCTCACCGAGCAGGTCGGCCTGCACGATCTCGATCCAGTACCCGTCCGGGTCCTTGATGAAGGCGACGTTGCGCATCTTTCCCTGCTCGGGACGCTTCACGAAAACCACCTGGTTCTCGTCGAACCACCGTACCGCGGCGGCGAGGTCGGGGACGGAAAAGCAGATGTGCCCGAAGCCCTGCGGCTGCGCATTGCCGTCGTGGTAGCTGAAAGCTTCATCGGCTTCGGTGCCCCAGTTGTGGGTCAGCTCCAGGATGCCCTGCTGCGAGAACGTCCACCGGGTGCGCTCCGACACGTCGGCTGGAACCGGCGTGTCATCCTCCAGGCGCGCCAGGAAGTACAGGCTGAACTTCATTTCAGGGAAGTCGAGCTTGCGCAACAGGCGCATGCCCATCACGCCGGTGTAGAAGGCGAGCGCCACGGCCGGGTCCTTGACCCGCAGCATGGAGTGGTTGAGGACGAAGCCTTTGCTTTGCGCCGGACGCCGGGCGGCCACGCCGGGGACGGTTTCGCTGTCGAATTGCATCGGCCAAGTCTAGCGGCCAGCCTCGGAGCGTGTCAGCCCTGCCCGACTCCGATGGGCGCAGGCGCCTTGGTCAGGATGCGGGTGAACAGCCGCTCGAAACCCGGCTCGCGCTCCCCCCCTGCCAAGGGGTCCCGGTGCTGGTGGAAGGCGGCGTCGAGTTCCGCACGGTCCTCGGCACTCAGGTGACGCTCGGCCGCCGGCAGCAGCTGGACCTCCTCCGTGCGCATGTGGTCGAGGTAGAAGCGCACGTACTCCTGCGCCGCCTTCACGAAGCCGTCGCGCCGGCCATCACCCAGCAGCTCCCAGGCGAGCAGCATGTGCTGCAGCTCTCGGATCCTCGCTTCGCCCTGCAGGTGGTCCGCTTCGAGACGGCGGATGACTGGCATCAGCTCGGGCACCGACCGGGCGATCTTGGGAAACAGCAGGTCCGATTCTTTCGGGTGATGCCGCCGCTCGGGAAATTCGTCGATGTAGAACAGCATCGCCCGCATGACGTCGAAGAAGCGGATGGGCTCGTCGTCCGGGCCCCGCTCGATCAGGCGCAGCATGGACCGCAGCACCGCGGAGACGGCGGCGTGCTCGTCCCGGATGATCTGGAACGCGGAGAGGGGACTGTTCGGCATGGTTGTCTCCAGCGCGCCTCCCGCCGTACGATCCGCGGGGGCAGCATGCGCCGCAGCATCCCACGGCGCAGCGCCGGCTTCCTTGACGAAGGTCAATCCTGGGTCGGACGCCAGCGGCGCAGCAGGAGCGCGTTGGCCATCACGCTGACGCTCGACAGGGCCATGGCCGCGCCCGCAACCACCGGACTCAGGAAGCCCAGCGCCGCCAGCGGAATCCCCGCGACGTTGTAGATGAACGCCCAGAACAGGTTCTGTCGGATCTTGCGGACCGTGCGGTCGGACACATCCAGGGCCGCTGCCACCAGGCGCAGGTCGCCGCGCATCAGGGTGACGCCGGCCGCATGCATGGCCACGTCCGTGCCCGTGCCCATGGCCATGCCGACGTCTGCCGCCGCCAGGGCGGGGGCGTCGTTCACGCCATCCCCCACCATCGCCACCACGGCGCCGCCAGCGCGCAGCGCCGCGACTTCCGCCGCCTTGTCGCCGGGAAGCACTTCGGCATGCACCTCGCCGGGGGACAGGCCGAATCGCGAGGCCATGGCCAACGCGGCGGGCCGGTTGTCACCGGAGATCATCGCCAGCTTCAGTCCCCTGGCGCGCAACTGGCGCAGCACCGACGCTGCCTCGGGCTTGGGCTCGTCGGCAAAGGCCATGAGCGCCTGCACGACCAGGCCGCCGGCGCCTCGCTCGAGCAGCAGCGACACTGTCGCGCCCTGCCCTTGCCAGTCGGCCACGGCGGCGGAAAGCCCGCCCAGTTCGGCGCCAAGGTCCTGGACCCAGCGCAGGCTGCCGATCAGGTAGGCACGCCCGGCGACTTCCCCCTCGGTGCCGCGGCCCGCCACCGCACGGACGGCCTCCGGCGCTGGCACGTCCAGGCCGCGCTCGCGCGCGGCTGCCACGACGGCACGCGCCAGCGGATGCTCGCTGCCGCTCTGGAGGCTGGCGGCGGCCGCCAGCAGTTCTGTCTCCTGCTGCGGTGATGCCACCACGAAAGCTACCAGCCGCGGCCGGCCCACCGTCAGCGTGCCCGTCTTGTCGAACGCCAGCGTGTCCACCCGATGCGCGAGTTCCAGCGCCTGCGCATCCTTGATCAGGATGCCATGCCGCGCCGCCACGCCCGTGCCCGCCATGATCGCCGCCGGCGTGGCCAGCCCGAGCGCGCAGGGACAGGCGATCACCAGCACGGTGACGGCATGGATCAGCGCCACTTCGATGCCAGCGCCAGCGGCCCACCAGCCCGCCAGCGTGAACGCGGCAATCACCAGGACGATGGGCACGAACACGGCGGAGACCCGGTCGACCAGGCGCTGGATCGGCGCCTTGGCCGCCTGTGCGTCCTCCACGAGCCGGATGATGCGGGCGAGCACGCTCTCGCTGCCCACCGCCGTCACACGCATCACCACGCGACCCTCGCCGTTGATGCTGCCGCCCGTGAGCCGCTCGCCGTTCCCCTTCGTGACGGGCAGCGGCTCTCCGGTGAGCATGGACTCGTCCACGTGCGTATCGCCTTGCTCCACCTGACCGTCGGCCGGAACGCGCTCGCCCGGGCGCACCACCAGGCGATCACCCGGAAGCACCTCGTCGATGGGCAGGTCGATCTCCCCTCCGGCGCGCTGCAGGACATGCGCCACCTCCGGGCGCAGCGCGTGCAGTGCGCGGATGGCCGCGGTGGTCTGCAGCTTGGCGCGCGCCTCCAGCCACTTGCCGAGCAGCACCAGCGTGATCACCACCGC